>NZ_JBVMAE010000026.1:0-47802 GCF_055597485.1 Crenobacter sp. CS_VA4 | reverse complement strand
GCCGCTGCGCGGGCGGCCTCCATGCCTGGTCAAAATTCAACGAGCACGGCTGGTCAAAATTCAGTGAGCGCCAACACTTCTGCTATCTAGAGATGCTTTGAACCTGTCAATGAGGACCCTAACTTCATTCCTGTTGGCGTCTACTATTATTTCCTCAGCGTACCAAATCAGATAATCTCTAATAAACTGCATTCTGGCATTAGACTTTGTTCCCGAGATTGTTTCTCCAGTACGAGTTTTGTTTTTTAGAGAAACCCACGTAGCCAATGAATCGATTTCGTAAGGCGAAAAAAATCACGCGACAAAAGTCTAACGTGAATATCTATTTTTTTAACTCCTCCCACTCGTATAGTTTTTTTATTGCGTACAAGTGTTCAATTTGAGTTGAGTGAGAAAGTCTAGCTCTAAGTTTTCTACTGCAGTAAGCGGTTGGATAGAAAATAGGAAAAGCCTCTCCTGTGCGATAGATTTGGGATAGCCGTTCGCCATTGCCTGCAATGAAGCTTTTTACTTTTAGAATGACGTTTACACTTTCCAGTAGTTGGATAGTATTCCTATAGCGATTTACACTTTTTTTCAAGGTTTGATCGGTCCGTTAGAGACCAGAAGTGTTAAAATGCAGGCCTTCCTAATGTGAACTTGGACTAGTACGTTTACACTTTATGGCTAACAGATCAGTTATCCTCGATACCGAAACCACCGGCCTCGACCCGAATCAGGGCCACCGCATCATCGAATTTGCCGGGCTGGAAATGGTCAACCGCAAGCTGACCGGCCGCTCGTTGCATCTCTATATGCATCCGGAGCGCGAGATCGACCCGGACGCCGAGCGGGTGCACGGCATCTCGCTCGACTTCCTCGCCGACAAGCCGAAGTTCAAGCAGGTGGCCGAGCAGATCGTCGAGTTCATCGGCGACGCCGAGCTGATCATCCACAACGCACCGTTTGACGTCGGCTTCATCAACGCCGAATTCGACCGGCTCGGCATCGCGCCGGTGAAGACGCTGTGCGGCGGGGTGATCGACACGCTGTTCATGGCGCGCGACACCTTCCCGGGCAAGCGTAACAGCCTGGACGCGCTGTGCGACCGTTTCGAGATCGACCGCTCCAACCGGACCTTGCACGGCGCGCTGATCGACTGCGAACTGCTGTCCGAGGTGTACCTGGCGCTGACCCGCGGCCAGGAAAGCCTGATGATGGACATCGAGGTCGATAGCGGCGCCGGTGCCGGTCTGCACGGCCTCGCCGCCGAGCGCAAGCCGCTAGTGGTGAAGCGCGCTAGCGCCGACGAGCTGGCGGTGCACGACGGCTACCTGAACGACCTCGACAAGGCGGTCAAAGGCCAGTGCCTGTGGCGCGCGCTGGAAACGCCGACGGAGGGTGCGGCGTGAGCCGTCGCGTCGCGCTGGTGCCGGCGGCCGGCTTCGGCCAACGTTTCGGCAGTCCGACCCCGAAGCAGTACCTCGACCTGAACGGCCGGCCGCTGATGGCTTACACGCTGGCGACGCTGGCGGCGGTGCCGGCGATCGATGCGGTGGCGGTGGTGATCTCGCCTGGGGACGAGTGGTTCGACGGCTTCGACTGGTCGGCGATTCCGAAGCTGACCGTGCTGCGCGTCGGCGGCGCCAGCCGTGCCGAGAGCGTGCGGAACGGTATCGCCGCCTTGCGTTCAGACGGTCGGCTGGTCGACGATGACTGGCTGCTGGTGCACGACGCGGCGCGCTGCTGTGTCAGCGTCGAGCTGGTCGAGCGGCTAATCACGGCGCTCGCCGACGACCCGGTCGGCGGCCTGTTGGCGCTGCCGGTGCCGGACACGGTGAAGCGTGCCGACGCCGCAGAACGGGTCGCCGCCACCGTGCCGCGCGCCGGGCTGTGGCTGGCGCAGACGCCGCAGATGTTCCGCGCCGCAAAGTTGGCCGAAGCGATGGGGCAGGGCGTAAACGAGGCGATCACCGACGAGGCGTCGGCGCTCGAGGCGCTCGGCCTCGCGCCGCGGTTGGTCGAGGGCGACGCGCAGAACTTCAAGGTAACCTACCCGCGGGATCTGGCCTTGGCGGCCGCGATCCTGGCGGCCAGAACAGGACAGCAATGACGATGTTTCGAGTGGGACAGGGCTACGACGTGCACCGGCTAGTGGAAGGCCGGCCGCTGATTCTGGGCGGGGTGGAGATCCCGCACGACAAGGGCCTGCTCGGCCATTCCGACGCCGACGCCTTGCTGCACGCGATCACCGACGCGCTGCTCGGCGGCGCGGGCCTCGGCGACATCGGCCGGCACTTTCCGGACACCGCCGCCGAGTTCAAGGGCGCCGACAGCCGGGTGCTGCTGCGCGAGGCGTACGTGCGGGTGCAGGCGGCCGGCTGGCAGGCGGTCAACGTCGACGCGACCTTGATCGCACAGGCGCCGAAGCTCGCGCCGCATATTGATCGTATGTGCGCGTGCATTGCCGCTGATCTAGGCTTGGAAAAAGGCGACGTGAACGTGAAAGGCAAGACCAACGAGAAGCTCGGCTATCTCGGGCGTGCCGAAGCGATCGAAGCGCAGGCGGTGGTGCTGTTGAGCCGCCGCCCGGCCTGAGCCATAAGCGTTTTGCTAACCGGGCCGGTTGCCTTGCGACTGGCCTTTATTGTTTATCCGATCGGCAATGCTCGCCGACAGGCTGTGCCCGTTATGGGATAATTGCCGCATTACCCTCAAGACAATTGCAATGGAGCTGCCGCCATGCTGACTCAAGATCAAATGAAACTCGCCGCCGCCAAGAAAGCGCTGGAATTCATCCCGGAAAACGCCGTGATCGGCGTCGGCACCGGCAGCACCGTGAACCTGTTCATCGATCAGCTGGCGACGATCAAGCACCTGATCCAGGGCGCGGTATCGAGTTCGGAAGCCAGCACGGCGCGCCTGAAGGCGCTGAACATCCCGGTGCTGGACCTGGCCGTGGTCGACGATCTGCCGGTGTACGTCGACGGTGCCGACGAGGTGAACCACTACCTGCACATGATCAAGGGCGGCGGCGGTGCGCTGACGCGCGAGAAGATCGTCGCGGCGGTCGCCAAGGAATACATCTGCATCGCCGACGAGACCAAGTACGTGACGGTGCTGGGCGAGTTCCCGCTGCCGGTTGAAGTGGTGCCGATGGCGCGCAGCTACGTGGCGCGTCAACTGGAGCGGCTCTCGAAGCCCGGTAACCGCGTCCACCCGGAGCTGCGCATGGCCGCGGGCGACAAGATGTTCCTCACCGACAACGGCAACTACATCCTCGACGTGCACGGTCTGCACATCGCCGAACCGGTGTCGCTGGAAACCCATATCAATCAGATCGCCGGTGTGGTCACCTGCGGCCTGTTCGCGCAGCGTCGCGCCGACGTGCTGCTGTTGGGTACCCAGAACGGCGTCGAGGTGAAGCGCTAAGCGCGCCGAACAACATGGCCGAAGCCGGACGGGATGGCGGTTCGAACGTGAACTGTCACAATGTTGTCATCCGGCACGGCTAGCATCGGCCGGTCTTGAAGAATTTAGGGGGTGATATGGCTGAACATATCTCCAAGCAGTTCGATATGGAGTTGGAGACCATCCGCACCCGCGTGCTGCAGATGGGCGGGCTGGTCGAGCAGCAGATCATCGCGGCGCTCGATGCGCTGACCGAGGGCGACATCGCCAAGTTCGACAAGGTGATCGCCGAGGACGCGCTGGTCAACGCGATGGAAGTGGCGATCGACGACGACTGCCAGCACATCATCGCGCGCCGCCAGCCGGCCGCCGGTGACCTGCGCATGGTGATCACGGTGATCAAGACGATCACCGACCTGGAACGAATCGGCGACGAAGCGCAGAAGATCGCGCGGATGGGCAAGACCATCTACGAAACCGATCGCTTCCAGATGCCGCGTTTTCGCGAAGTGAGCAAGATGGGGGAGGCGGCGCTGCGCATGCTGCGCCGTGCGCTGGATTCGTTTGCCCGGCTCGACCCGACCGCGGCGTTCGAGCTGCTCGAGGCCGACCAGCACCTCGACGACGACTTCGCCGCCGAAGTGCGTCAGCTGATCACCTTCATGATGGAAGACCCGCGCACCATCACCATGTCGATCGACACGCTGTTCATCTCGAAGGCGATCGAGCGGATCGGCGATCACGCCAAGAACATTTCCGAGTACGTGGTCTACCTGGTGAAGGGCAAGGACATCCGGCACACCTCGATCGAGCAGGTGAAGCGCGAAGCGCTCGGCGAAGACGCACCCTAATCCACGGCAAGGCCCGTGACGCTGGCTCGGCAATGGCGGTACCATTCGGTTACCGCCATTTTTCATTGCCTATGGGCCCAACGTGACTAATAACACGCCCAAGTACGATGTCCTCGCCACCGTGGACCTGGGGTCGAACAGCTTCCGCCTGCAGGTGTCGCGGGTGCTCGACGATCAGCTCTACACCCTCGATACGCTGAAGGAAACCGTGCGCCTCGGCGCCGGTCTGACCGCCGAGAAATTCCTCGACGACGATACCCAGGAGCGGGCGCTGGCCTGTCTCGCCCGCTTCGGCGAGCGGCTGCGCGGCCTCAAACCGGGGCAGGTGCGGGTGGTCGGCACCAACACGCTGCGCGTGGCCAAGAACGCGCCGGTGTTCATCGCCCAGGCCGAAGCGCTGCTCGGCTTTCCGATTGAGATCATCGCCGGCCGCGAGGAAGCGCGCCTGATTTACCTCGGCGCGGCGCACAGCCTGCCGGCGACCCGTGAGCGGCGGCTGGTGGTCGACATCGGCGGCGGCTCGACCGAATTCATCATCGGCAGCCTGTACAAGGCACAGGTGACCGAGAGCTTGCCGCTGGGCTGTGTCACCTACAGCCTGCGCTATTTCCATAACGGCAAGCTGAGCAAGACGGCGTTCCACGATGCGACCCTCGCCGCGCGCGGCGAGGTGCAGCGCATCGCTGAGGATTACCGGCGCGAGGGTTGGCAACTGGCGGTCGGTACCTCGGGTACCGCCCGCTCGCTGCGCGACGTGCTCGAGATCAACGACTATTCCACGACCGACATCACGCTGGTCGGCATGGAGCGGCTCCGCGACGAGCTGATCCGGCTCGGCAGCATCAAGAAGGCCGCCTCGATGAACGGCCTGAAGGCCGACCGCGCGCCGGTGCTGCCCGGCGGCCTCGCGGTGATGATCGCGCTGTTCGAGGAACTGGGCATCGACAAGATGACCGTCGCCGAGGGCGCGCTGCGCGACGGCGTGCTCTACGACCTGATGGGCCGGCAGCGCGAGCGCGACATGCGCGACACCACGGTGACCCAGTTCAAGCGCCGCTATCATGTCGACCTGGAGCAGGCCAATCGGGTGCAGACCTTGGCCGAACGCTTCTACCGGATGGTGGCCGGCGAGGAGGTCGAACCGGGCCAGCTCAAGCGGGTACTGTGGGCGGCATGGCTGCATGAGATCGGCCTGACCATCGCGCACACTGCCTACCACAAGCACTCCGCCTACATCCTGCAGAACGCCGACATGCCGGGCTTTTCCAAGCGCGAGCAGGCGGTGCTGTCGACCATCGTGGTCGGTCACCGCGGCGACATGGGCAAGATGCCCGACCTGGTGACCGAGCCGGGCCTGTGGCAGGCGGTGGTGGCGCTGCGTCTGGCGGCGCTGTTCTACCGCCGCCGTCAGGACATCGCGCTGCCGGCGCGGCTCGACCTGAGACCGCATCCAGGCGGCTTTACGCTCAGCCTCGACGCCGCCTGGCTGTCGGCCAACCCGCTGACCGCCAGCGCGTTCCAACAGGAAATATCGCAGTGGCGCAAGATCGGCTTCGCACTGGAGATCGGGGAGAACGCCTGATGCGCCATCCGGAGGCCAAGACGCGGCTGCCGACGCTCGGCGAGGAGCCGGGTTCGCTGCTGCCGGTCAATGGCAACGGCAATGCCGCGGCGGATGGGGCGCCGTCGATCCGGCTGATCGACTACGGCCCGGATTGCTGCGAGGAAACCCTGTTTCACTCGATCGCCGAGGGGCTCGCCTACCAGCCCAAGGGCGCGGTGCAGTGGCTGAACGTCTACGGCCTGCACCAGCCCGAGGTGCTGCGGGTGATCGGCGCGCGTTTCGGCCTGCACCCGCTGGTGCTGGAGGACATCCTCAACGCCCGCCAGCGTCCCAAGCTGGAAGACTACGGCGACTACCTGTTCTTCGCCGCGCGGGTGTTCCACTACCAATTGGGTAGCGGCCGGCTCGGCTACCACCAGGTGTATCTGGTAATCGGCAAGGGCTTCGTGATCACCTTCCAGAGCCAGTCGATCGGCCTGTTCCAGGGCCTGCGCGATCGCCTCAACAGCGGCAAGGGGCTGGCGCGCCAGCGCGGTGCCGACTTCCTGGCGTATGCGCTGATCGACGCGATCATCGACGACTATTTCGGCGTGCTCGACGCGTTTACGCTGCGTGTCGAGCAGGCCGACTCCAGCTTGCTTGGCAACCGCGACAACGGCGTGTTGCGCACCATCCACCGCCTCAAGCACGATTCGCTGCGTTTCCGGCGCGCGCTGCTGCCGCTCAGGGACGCGCTCAACCAGATCACCCGCGGCGACCATCCCTATTTCGGCGAGGAGAGCCGCGTCTACCTGCGCGACGCCTACGACCACACCCTGCACCTGATCGAGTCGCTTGAATCGTCGCGCGACATGGTGTCGGGCATGCTCGACCTGTATCTGTCCAACCAGTCGAACCGGCTCAACGTGCAGATGCGGGTGCTGACGGTGATCACCATCATCTTCATGCCGCTGACGCTGATCGTCGGCATCTACGGGATGAACTTCGAATACATGCCCGAGCTGCACTGGCGCTACGGCTACTTCGGCGTGCTCGCCGGGATGCTGGCGCTCTCGACCTTGCTCGGTTACTACTTCTGGAAGAAGCGCTGGATCTAGCGCCGCGAACAAACCCCTTGGCGTTGTTGCCCGGCCTTGCCGTACTCCTCGTACTGTCTGCGGCCGGGCACCTAGCCAAGTTCACTTCGCTGGCTTTTGTTCGCGGCGCTAAGTGATAGATAAGGTTGGCCGAAGCCAAGAGAACCCGTGTCGCCGCGACGCGGGTTTTTTTGCGGCTTGCCTTATATACCCTTGGGGGGTATAAATGAGGCGTAACCATTCCCGTTGGGAGCCCTCTATGTCGACCCGTTCCATGACCCTGCCGATCGCCGGCATGACCTGCGCCGCCTGCGCGACGCGGCTGGAAAAGGTGCTGAACCGCCAGCCCGGCGTGTCCGCCAGCGTCAATTTCGCCAGCGAATCGGCCCGCCTCGACTACGACCCGGCCGCCACCGCGGTGCCGGCGCTGGTCGCGGCGGTGGAGGGGGCCGGCTTTGCCGTGCCGGCCGAGCAGCGCACGCTGGGCATCGAGGGGATGACCTGCGCCGCCTGCGCGACCCGGATCGAGAAGGTGCTGAACCGCTTGCCCGGCGTGAGCGCCAGCGTCAACTTCGCCAGCGAGACCGCCCGGGTCAGTGCGCCGCAAGGCGCGGTCAGCGGCGCCGAACTGATCGCGGCGGTGGAGAAGGCCGGCTACAAGGCGACGCTGCAGGCGGCGGCCGATGCCACGTTGGCCGAACGCCACGCCGCCGCGTACCGGCGCGAGCGTCGCTGGTTCCTGGCCTCGCTCGCACTGACGCTGCCGTTCGTCGTCGAGATGGTCGCGATGTTCGGCGGCAGCCATGCGCTGATGCTGCCGCGCGGCTGGCAGCTGGCGCTGGCGACGCCGGTGCAGTTCGTGGTCGGCTGGCGTTTCTACCGCGGCGCGTGGGCGTCGCTGAAGGGCGGCGGCGCGAACATGGATGTGCTGGTCGCGCTCGGCACCAGCATGGCCTACCTGTTCTCGGCAGTGGTGACGCTGGCCGGCTGGCAGGGTCAGCACGTCTACTTCGAGGCGGGCGCCGCGGTGATCACGCTGGTGTTGCTCGGCAAGCTGTTGGAGGCGCGCGCCAAGGGCAAGACTTCGGGCGCGATCGAGGCGCTGCTGCGGCTCGCGCCGAAGACCGCGCGGGTCGAGTGCGACGGCACGCTTATCGAGCTGCCGCTGACCGAGATCCGCGTCGGCGACGTGGTGCTGGTGCGCCACGGCGACCAGATCGCGGTCGACGGCAAGGTGCTGGACGGCCAGGCCGAGATCGACGAGAGCCTGTTGACCGGCGAGAGCCTGCCGGTGGCCAAGGCGGCCGGCGACACGGTGTTCGCGGGCACCCGCAACCTCGACGGCATGCTGCGCTTAACCGCCCGCGGCGTCGGCGAGACGACGATGCTCGCCGAGATCGTTCGCCGGGTCGCCGAGGCGCAGGGCAGTAAGGCGCCGATCGCACGCCTCGCCGACGTGATTTCCGGCGTGTTCGTGCCGGTGGTGGTCGGCATCGCGCTCGTGACGCTGGTCGCGACCGGGCTCGTCACCGGCGACTGGGTACGTGCGATGCTGCACGCGGTGGCGGTACTGGTGATTGCCTGCCCGTGCGCCCTGGGGCTCGCCACGCCGACCGCAGTGATGGTCGGCGTCGGCAACGGCGCGCGCCGCGGCATCCTGTTCCGCAACGCCGCAGCGCTCGAATCGGCCGGCCGCATCGACACGCTGATTGTCGACAAGACCGGTACGCTGACCGAGGGCCGGCCGCGCGTGGTCGAGACCTGGTTGGCGCCGGACCGGGACGAAGATGTGCTGCTTAGGCTCGCCGCCAGCGTCGAGGCCGGTTCCGAGCACCCGCTGGCGCGGGCGGTGCTGGCCGCGGCGCAGCAGCGTGGGCTGATGCTGGCGCCGGTCGACGGCTTTGCCGCCAAGGTCGGCGAGGGCGTCAGCGCGCAGCTGACCGGCGTCGGCACGGTGCGGGTCGGCACCCCGGAATGGGTGAGCACCGACCCGCTGCCGGACGCGGCGCAGGCGCTCTACCGCGGCGGCCACAGCGTGATCGGCGTCGGCGTCGATGGGACGCTGGTCGGCCTCATGGCGCTGGCCGACAGCCTGCGGCCGACCTCCGCGGCGGCGGTGGCGCAGTTGGCCGCGCTCGGCGTCGAGGTGATCATGCTCACCGGCGACAAACAGGAGACCGCGCGGGCGATCGCCGCCCAAGCCGGCATCCACTCGTTCCGCGCGCAGGTGAAGCCGCAGGACAAGGCCGACGAGGTGCAAAGGTTGGCCGAACAGGGCCGCCGGGTGGCGATGGTCGGCGACGGCGTCAACGACGCGCCGGCGCTGGCGGCGGCCGAGGTCGGCTTCGCGATGGGCGCCGGCTCCGACGTGGCGATCGAGACCGCCGACGTGACGCTGATGCACGGCGACCTGCTGCACGTCGCCGACGCGATCCGGCTGTCGCGCGCCACGCTCGGCAAGATCCGCCAGAACCTGTTCTTCGCCTTCGTCTACAACACGCTCGGCATTCCGCTTGCCGCGCTCGGCCTGCTCAACCCGGTCATCGCCGGCGCGGCGATGGCGGCCAGCTCGGTGTCGGTGGTGTCGAATTCACTGCTGTTACGCCGCTGGCGTTAGCCGACCCCGGGTCGACTTGCAGCCGACATGGTGCCGCGATCCTGTTCGGCATAAAATGGCGGGTATTGACCGGACGAAAAGAAACGCTATGGAGCTTCGGCCGTTACCGAAGAAATGGCTGTTTGTCCTGCTCTGGCTGGGACTCAGCCTGCTGGTCACGCTGATCTGGAGCCGGCTCGAGCACGCCCGGCTGAAGGACGCGTTCGACAAGGACACCCGCCACGTCTACTCGTTGGTGTCGCGCAAGCTCGACCAGAATGAGGCGGTGGTGGCGGCGGTCGAGGCGCAGATCGCCTCGCGCCAGCCGCTCGACCTCGACGCCTTGCAACGCTTCAGCCACGAGCTGCTGCTGCGCTATCCCGGCCTCTACACGATTGAGTTCTATCAGCATGTCGAACGCGCCGAGCTGGTCACGTTCGGTGCGGCGATGCGTGCGCGCTACGGCCAGGGCTACCTGGTGCGCGAAGGGGACCCGAGCCGGCGGCGCAGCTGGCGGCTGGCCGGCGACTATCTCGATTACCTGCCGGTGGCGATGGTCGAACCGTTGACCGACACCACCCGCCACCTGCTCGGCATGGACAGCTGGCGCGAGCCCATCCTCGCCGCGTCGATCCGTCAGGCGATCATGAACGATAGGACGCAGGCGTCGCCGCCGTTCGAACGCTATCCGGGCGAACGCGGCTATCTGCTGCTGCGCCCGGTGCTCGCCAGCGGGGCGCGGCCAAACCTGCCGCCGCCGCTGCTCGGCGTGGTGGCGCTGTCGGTCAATTTCAGCCGCCTGCTGCAGCCGCTCAATCTCGACCGCCAGGCGCTCGGCCTGTCGCTGTTCAACCCCCGCCAACCCGCCTCGCACCCGCTGGCCGAATTGTTCGGCAGCCCGGCCGAGCCGCATCCGCTGCCGTGGCTGCAGACGCTGTTCGGTCAGGAGGCGGTGCTGCCGCTGCCGAGCGAGGCGCAGCCGTTTACCTTGCAGCTGACCCGTACCCCGCACTGGGAAGAGCTGCGCTGGGGCACCTTGCTGTTCCAGCAGCTGCTCCTGGCGCTGCTGTTCCTGTCGCTGCTCTTGATCTACCGGCAGCGCTCGGTGCTGCAGCAGTCGCGCGTGGCCGCCGACGAGGCGCTGTTCGAACAGCGCGAGCGCGCGCTGGTGACGCTGCAATCGATCCGCGAAGGGGTGCTGACGCTCGGCGTCGACCGCCGCATCGAACTGGCCAACCCGATGGCCGAACAGATGCTCAAGCTGGGCGAGGGGCTGGTCGGCCGGCCGTTCGCCGAGTGCGTGCATCTGCGCTACGAGCTGTCGGACCGTGTGGCGGTGTCGGTGGTGGAGCGCTGCCTGCACGGCGGCGTGCCGGTGGAGCTGCCGGAGAACACCCAGCTGTTGTTGCCCAGCGGCGAGCTCTTGGTGATCGACGGCGCGGCGGCACCGTTGTTCTCGCGCCAGGGCCAGATCAACGGGGCGGTGTTCGTGTTCCGCAACCTGACGCCGATGCAGCGCCGCGCCCGCCAGGCGATGGAGCAGAGCGAGCAGCGCGCCCGCGAGCACATCGAGAAACTGGCGCACGTGACCCGGCTGCACACGATGGGCGAGATGGCGTCGGGTATCGCGCACGAACTGAACCAGCCGCTGACCGCGATCGCTAACTACTGCCAGGCGAGCATCAGCCTGCTCGACGAGGCCGAGCCGCCGCTCGCGCCGGTGCGCTCGGCGCTGGAGGCGGCGCAGCAGCAGGCGCGTCGCGCCGCCGACATCCTGCGCAATCTGCGCGCCTTCGTCAGCAAGCGGCCGCTCAGCACCGGCCTGGTCGACCTGAACCAGGTCGTCGCCAACTGCCTGCAGCTGGCCGAATTCGACCTGCGCGCGTCGGAGGTGGAGATCACGCTGCAGCTCGACAGCCGGCCGCTGCCGGTGCGAGTCGACCCGATCCAGCTCGAACAGGTGATGCTGAACCTGCTGTCGAACGCGCTCGATGCGATGCGCGAGAACGAGGCGGCGACGCGCAAGCTGCTGATCGTCAGCAAGCTGGAAGAGGGCGAGGTCAGGCTGCTTATCGAGGACAGCGGGCCGGGAGTGCCGGCGCACATGCTCGACATGCTGTTTCACCCCTTCCATTCGACCAAGCCGCACGGCATGGGGCTGGGGCTGTCGATCTGCCAGACTATCGTCGAGCAGTTTCGCGGTCAGATCGGGGTGGAGAACATCCCGGGCGGCGGCGCGCGGTCCTGGCTCAGGCTGCGCCAGGCGGCCGAGCCGGGGCCGATCATGTCGCGCCGGCAAGGCCAGGAGGTCTAGGCCGAGTCAGGGCCGGCACGCGAGGGGCGACGGCGGGTCAGGAGACGAAGGTCTGGGTGCGCTGCGCGCGTTCTTCGCGCGGGGTGATGCCGAAGTGGTTGCGGTAGGTGCTGGAGAAGTGCGGGCCGCTGGAGAAGCCGCAGGCGAGGCCGATCTGCACGATCGACTTGCTGGTCTGCTGCAATAGCTGACGTGCGCGGCCCAGGCGCAGTTCCAGGTAGTACTTGGACGGCACGGTGCTGAGGTACTGCTTGAACAGCCGCTCGAGCTGGCGGCGCGACACGCCGACGTAGTAGGCGATGTCGTCGGTCGACAGCGGCTCCTCGATGTTCGCCTCCATCAGCGAGACCGCCTCGGTCAGCTTCGGCTGGCTGCCGCCGATCCGGGTGGCGAGCGGCACGCGCTGGCGCTCGTTGCCTGGGCGCAGCCGCTCCAGGCTGAACAGCTCGGACAGTTGCGCCGAGAATTCATGGCCGTGCTGGCCGTCGATCAGCGTGAGCAGGAAGTCGAAGGTGGCGGCGCCGCCGGCGCAGGACAGGCGCTGGCGGTCGATCTCGTACAGGTTGGACGAGACGATCACGTCCTGGAATTCGTCGTTGAAGCGGCTGATTTCCTGCCAGTGGATGGTGGCGCGGTGACCGTTCAGGAAACCCGCCTTGGCCAGCCAGTAGCTGCCGCAGCCGAGGCCGGCGAGCGGCATCTTGTCGAGGTTGAGCGCGTTGATGCCGCGGGAGAACTCGTCGAGGTTGACGTCGTTGTGGATATCGTCGGTCAGCACGAACAACAGGTCGAGCTTCGGGGTGTACGACAGCGGCAGGTCGACCGGGCACTTGAAGCCGTTCGACAGCGTCACCGGCTCGCCGCCCAGCGACAGGGTCAGGATCTCGTACAGCTTCTTTTCGGCCTGCTGGTTGGCCCGGGTCAGCACGTCGGTGGCGATCGCCAGATCCGACATGGAAGCGTGCGGCAACAATAGGAAGCCATAACGGAGCGGTTTGACGACGGACGTTTGCAGACCCATAGATGCGTTCTTAGCTGACCAAATATAAGCGCGCCATGCCGCCCGGTGGCGTCATGGCGCGGAATGGGAATCCAGAGGGGCCGGGTACCGGATCGCGGTCACCAAGCCGACTCCTAACACGCTCTATTGTACGATTATTTCAGCCGGCCCGAGAGGAATTGCGCCAGGCGCTCGCTCTTCGGGTTGACCAGTACTTCGCGCGGGTTGCCGGCTTCCTCGATCTTGCCCTGGTGCAGGAAGATCACGTGGTTGGACACCTCGCGGGCGAAGCCCATCTCGTGCGTCACCACCACCATGGTGCGGCCTTCGCGCGCCAGATCCTGCATCACCTTCAGCACCTCACCGACCAGTTCCGGGTCGAGCGCCGAGGTCGGCTCGTCGAACAGCATCACTTCCGGCTCCATCGCCAGCGCGCGGGCGATCGCGACGCGCTGCTGCTGACCGCCGGACATGTGTGCCGGGTACTTGTCCTCGACGTTCTTCAGGCCGACCTTTTCGAGGTACTTGCGGGCGCAGGCGATCGCTTCGTCCTTGGGTACGCCGAGCACGTGCATCGGCGCCTCGATGATGTTCTCGAGCACCGTCATGTGCGCCCACAGGTTGAAGTGCTGGAACACCATCGCGAGCTTGGTGCGCAGCATCGCCAGCTGCTTGGCGTCGGCGGCCTTGAGGTGGCCGTGCTTCTTGTCCGCCACCAGCTTCAGCTCATGGCCGGCGACCGAGATGCGGCCGCTGTTCGGCGCTTCGAGCAGGTTGATACAGCGCAGGAAGGTACTCTTGCCGGAGCCACTTGATCCGATGATGCTGATCACGTCGCCGGCGTGGGCGGTCAGCGACACGCCCTTGAGCACTTCGTGCGAGCCGAAGCTTTTGTGGATGCTTTCGACCTGCAGTTTGATCTGGCCGGATTTTTCCAGGGTCGGCTGGGCCGCGGCCACGGCGTTCGGGTGTTCGATCGGTTTCATGCTGAGAGCAACTTTCCTGTCTTGAAGGCCGTGGCGGTGGCGATCTTCGCCAGCTCCATGCCCGTGGTCGCGTAATGACGGTTTTCTTGAGCGTAGACCACGCCGCCGTACTGCGAGGCGAGAGTGGTGACACGATCGGAGAGCGGGTCGACGATGTCGGCGACGGGTTGCCCTGGGGTCACCATGGCTCCGGGTGCGACGTGGAAGCTCACCACGCCCGGGTGGGGGGCGACGAGCGTTTCCGAGCCGGCCAGCGGGGTGGCCGGATGAAGCAGGGCTGGCAGTAGCGGTGCGTCGCCGGCGATCACCCCGCGGTGGGTCAGGAAGGCGACGATCGCGTCGGCGTCCTGTTCGGCCAACGTTTGCTGGACGTCGGCCTGGCCGCGCAGCTCGACGGTGACGGCGAGGCAGGCCGGTTCGATGGCGACGTCGAGCCCGGCCGAACGAGCCAGTTCGGCGAGCTGCCACCAGATCTGGCTGCACGCCTCGTCGAACGGATTGTCGCCCGACTCGGTGGCAAGTAGCGTGGCGTGCGCGCCGAGGTAGCGCGCCAGTGGTTCGCACTGCGGCCACAGCGGCGTGCCGGTGTAGAGGTGCAGCGCGGCGCGGGCGTCGCAGTGCAGGTCGAGCATCACGTCGGCGTCGGCCGCCAGGCCGTGCAGCGTGTTGCGCAGGCTGGCGAGCTCGGTCTTTGCCGGCCGTTCGGCCAACTGCCGCATCAGTTCCACGCGGATCAGCCGGGTATTGGCCGCCGCGTCGTGGCCGAGCCGCTCGCGCACCGCGGCGAACACGCTGTCGGCCAGCGCCGGGTAGTGACGGTTGAAGTTCTCGCCCGAGGCCTGCTCGAAGCGGCCGAGCTGGTAGCCGAGCAGCGTCTGGTCGAGGCCGATCGGGTTGGCGATGGGCACGAGAACGATCTCGCCGGCGAGCCGACCGGCCGCTTCCAGCGCGGCGAAGCGCTGCTTCAGATGCCAGGCGACCAGCATGCCCGGCAGCTCGTCGGCGTGCAGCGCGGCCTGGATGTAGGCCTTCTCGCCGCGGCCGGCCTCACCGAAGTGAAAGCTGCTCACGCAGCGTGCGGTGCCGAGGCTGGGGGACAGTAGGGGATGATCGAGGCGTCGCATGATCGCTCTCCCTTACGCCTTGCGCGGCCCGAGGAAGGCGAGCCAGCGCTTCTCGGCGCGCTTGAACAGCCAGACGAACAGCACGGTCAGCGCCAGGTAGAACACACCGGCGACCAGGAACGGTTCGAACGGCTGGTAGGTGTCGGCGTAGACGCGCCGCGCCACGCCGGTCAGGTCGGCCAAGGTCACCAGGCCGGCGATCGAGGTGCCTTGCAGCATCATGATCACCTCGTTGCTGTACGCCGGCAGCGCGCGGCGCAGCGCCGACGGGATCACGATGCGGCGCATCATCAGCCAGCGGCCCATGCCGACCGCCTTGGCCGCCTCGATCTCGCCCCAGTGGGTGTTGCGGATCTGGCCGGCGATGATCTCGGTGGTGTACGCTGAGGTGTTCAGCGTGAACGCGATGATCGCGCAGACGTAGGCGCTCTGCAGGTACTGCCACGCCCAGCTGTCGCGCACCCAGTCGAACTGCGACAGGCCGTAGTAGATGATGAACAGCTGCACCAGCATCGGCGTGCCGCGGAACACGTAGGTGAACAGCCACACCGGCCAGGCGAACCACTTGTTCTTCGACACCCGGGCCAGCGCCAGCGGCACCGACAGCGCCAGGCCCAGCGCCAGCGACATCGCCAGCAGCTTCAGCGTCATGATCAAACCGTCGGCGGTCGACATCACCGGCGCGCCGTCGGTGCCGCCTAGGAAGGACGGCAGTTTTTCCAGAATCAGCGAAATGTCGATCACAGTTCACTCTCCCGTACACCGGTGGAATAGCGTTTTTCCAGCGCGTTCAGCACCAGGATGGATATGGTGGTGATCGCGAGATAGATCGCGCCGACCACCACGTAGACGGTGAACGGCTGCTGCGTCACCGACTTGGCGGTGTCGGCCTTGTACATCATGTCGTTCAGGCCGATCACCGACACCAGCGCGGTCGACTTCACCAGCACCAGCCAGTTGTTGGAGAAGCTCGGCAGCGCGAAGCGGACCATCTGCGGCGCGGTGATGCGGAAGAACACCCGCAGCGGCGACATGCCGTAGGCGACGCCGGCTTCCATCTGGCCCTTCGGCACGGCCATGATCGCGCCGCGGAAGGTCTCGGTCATGTAGGCGCCGAAGATCACGCCGATGGTCAGCACGCCGGCGATCATCGGGTCGATTTCCGGGGCGGGCAGGCCGAGCCGGGTGGCCAGGTCGTTGATCAGCATCTGGCCGCCGAAGAACAGGATGAACATCCACACCAGGTCGGGCACACCGCGGATCAGCGTGGAGTAGAGTTCGGCCAACCACTGTAGCGGCTTGGAGTGCGCCAGCTTGAACGCGGCGCCGATGAGTCCGAGGATCACGGACACCACCAGCGAGGCGCCCGCCAGCTTGAGCGTGAGCATCGCTCCGTCGAGAATGCTCGGTAGATAACCTTGCAAGAACATGGCTTACATCCCCGTATGGCCGGTTCGTCGACAACGCCCGGCAGGGCGCCGTCGCGACGGCTTGCGTCAGGTACAGCCGGACGCGCGCCGGGATGGACCCGGGGCGCCGTTGCTGCACCGGCGTCTGTTACTGCTTACCGTAGATATCGAAGCTGAAGTACTTCTTCTGCACCGCGTCGTAGCTGCCATCGGCGCGGATCTGCTTGAGCGCCTTGTTCAGGCGGTCGAGCAGGGCCTTGTCGCCCTTGCGCACCGCGATGCCGGCGCCGCTGCCGAAGTACTTGGCTTCGTTGTATTCCGGGCCGACGAAGGCGAAGCCCTTGCCATTCGGGGTCTTCAGGAAGTCGGTGTCGCCGACCGCGGCGTCGACGAAGCTCGCGTCGACCCGGCCTGCCTTCAGGTCGAGGAACGATTCCGGCGCCTTGCCGTACGCCACCAGGGTCGCGCCCAGTTTCGTCCAGTGGTCGCGGGCGTATTTTTCCTGGATCGACGAGCGTAGCACGCCGATCTTCTTGCCCTTGAACCAGGCGTCGTTGACGGTGGCGCCGGCCTTGCCGACCAGGCGGCTCGGCATATTGTAGTAACGGTCGCTGAAATCGACCGCTTTCTTGCGCTCGTCGGTGATGTTCATCGAGGCGATCACCGCGTCGAATTTTTTGGCGTTGAGCGCCGGGATGATGCCGTCGAAGTCCTGCGGCAGCACCTCACAGGTGGCGTTCATCGCCTTGCACAGCGCCTGGGCGATGTCCGGGTCGAAGCCGGTCATCTTGCCGCTGGCGGCCTGTTTCGAAAACGGGGGGTAGCTGGCGTCGGTGGCGAAGCGCAGGGTTTCGGCCGACGCGGCGAACGACAGGGCGAGCGTAAGCGCGCCGAGGGCGAGCACGGGCTGTTTCATGATCTCTCCGGTGATCTGACGGGATGGCAGACGGGACCGCCACGCGGTCCCGGGTCACGGCTTAGTTGCCGTAGACGTCGAAGCTGAAGTACTTGTCCTGTACTTTCTTGTAGCTGCCGTCCTTGCGGATCTGCGCGATCGCCTTGTTCAGGCGCTCGGCCAGTGCCTTGTTGCCCTTCTTCACCGCGATGCCGGCGCCGAGGCCGAAGTATTTCGGGTCGCTGTAGCTCGGGCCGACGAAGGCGAAGCCCTTGCCGTTCGGGGTCTTCAGGAATTCCTGGTCGCCCACCGCGCCGTCGACGAACACGCCGTCAAGACGGCCGGCCTTCAGGTCGAGGAACGATTCCGGCGACTTGTTGTAGGCGACGATGCTGGCGCCGCTCTTGCCCCAGAAGTCCTTGGCGAACTTCTCCTGGGTCGACGCGCGCAGCACGCCGAGCTTCTTGCCCTTGAAGGTGTTCTGGTCGACCTGGGTGCCGGTCTTGGAGATGATCCGGCTGGCGATGTTGTAATACTTGTTGGAGAAGTCGACCGCTTTCTGGCGCTCCGGGGTGATCTGCATCGACGAGATGATCGCGTCGAACTTGTTGGCGTTCAGCGCCGGGATCAGGCCGTCCCAGTCTTGCGGTACGATCTGGCAGGTCACCTTCATCGCACTACACAGCGCGTAGGCCATGTCGATGTCGAAGCCTTGCGGCTTGCCATCGGCGCCTTGCTTGGAGAACGGCGGGTAGTTGAGGTCGACGCCGACGCGCAGCGTTTCCGCCTGGGCGCCGATGCTGAACAGGGAGGCGGCGAGGGTGCCGAGTACCAGGATCTTCTTCATTGCGATTTCTCTACTTCTCGATTGCGGCGCGAGCCGGGTTTACAGCGGACGGACCGCCGGCGTGCGCACCGTGTGCATGCATCCCTGTGGCCGCCAAAACGGGGCCGGGAAACCGGATTGTTGTTATTTGAGTGCAGTCGCTCTAGAGCGGCGGCACCAAACCATCTTGGCATGAATGCCTCGCACCAACAACGCACCGGGCCGGGGGCGCAAGCCGGGTTTGCTCAAAGGCGCGCATTCTAACGAAGTTTGTTTTGTGCGGTAAATAGCTGATAAATCAACTGCTTGCCGGATTTATGACACGCTGCCGTAAGGTGCTGTATCCAATCGTTTTTGTAATTCACCGTCGCATTGCTATAAGCCTGAATGGGTGCAAGATGTCTTCACGCTAACTATTTCCTCGAACGACCGTATTAGAGCGTCCTGTTTTTTTGTAACTCAATGTCGCATTCAGGAAATCCGTGCCGGTCGCGCCTCTCTACAATGCCCCGACACACTCCTGTGCACACAACAAGAGAAGACCCCATGTCGCTTACGAACAAGACCGAGCTGGCGAGCCTGATTGCGGACCTGCAGTCCGTGGCTGCGAACAAGCTGTCCGGCGCCACGTGTCAGAAGCGTTCCGAATTTTTCCCCATCTACTTCGAAGAGGCCGAACACGCGGATTTGTCGCGTTTCTCCTCGCTGGACCTGTTCGGCGCGGCGATGGCGCACTACGACTTCGCCGAAAAGCGGACGCCGGGAGCGGCGAAGGCGCGCATCTACAATCCGGACTTCGAACGCGATGGCTGGCAGAGCACTCACACGGTGATCGAGATCGTCAACGACGACATGCCGTTCCTGATCGACTCGATCGCGATGATGCTGGCGCGGCACAACCTGACGCTGCACCTGTTGGTGCACCCGGTGCTGTCGGTGGCGCGTGACGCCTCCGGCAAGCTCTTGGAAGTGCGCCGCACCGAAGACCGCAGTCTGCCGCTGGAATCGTTCATCCACGTTCAGCTCGACCGTGTAAGCGACAGTGCCACCCTGAAGGCCCTCGAGGCCGACCTCAAGCGCGTGCTCGACGACCTGCGCCTGGTCGTCACCGACGAGCCGGCGATGCGCGAGCAGCTGGCCGCGA
Source organism: Crenobacter sp. CS_VA4 (assembly GCF_055597485.1). NCBI lineage: Bacteria > Pseudomonadati > Pseudomonadota > Betaproteobacteria > Neisseriales > Neisseriaceae > Crenobacter > Crenobacter sp. CS_VA4. The sequence goes on along the minus strand of NZ_JBVMAE010000026.1, from coordinate 28,627 downwards.
TCAACGCCGACCTCGCCAAAGTGGCGAAGGAAGACGAGGCCGGTGAAGCGGTCGACTTCCTGAAGTGGGCGGCCGACGGCAACTTCCTGTTCATGGGCTACTGCGACTACGACCTGGTGAAGGAAGACGGCCGCGACCGCCTGAAGATCGTCCAGGACTCGGGCCTGGGCATCCTGAAGGACCAGGGCGACAAGGAATTCTCCGCCAGTTTCGAGGCGCTGCCGCAAGAGCTGCGCGAACTCGCGCACCACAAGCAGCGCGTCATCCTCAACAAGTCGCAGACCCGTTCGATCCTGCATCGTCCGGCCTACCTCGACTTCGTCGGCATCAAGCGCTTCAACGAGCAGGGCGAAGTGGTCGGCGAGCGCCGCTTCCTCGGCCTCTACACCGCGCGTGCCTACCAGGCACCGCTCAAAGAGATCCCGATCCTGCGCAAGAAGGTCGAGTACGTCATCGCCGCCTGCGATTACGTCGACAACAGCTACAAGGCCAAGACGCTGGCCTTCGTGCTGGAAACCTACCCGCGCGACGAGCTGTTCGAGATCAGCGCCGAGAACCTGCTGCCGATCGCCGAGGGCATCGTGTCCCTGCAGGAGCGCCCGCGCGTGCGCCTGTTTACCCGTGCCGACCGCTACCACCGTTATGTGAGCTGCCTGGTGTACGTGCCGCGCGAGAGCTTCAATACCGAGGTGCGCCTGAAGGTCGAGAAGGTGCTGCTCAACGCGTTCAACGGCCTCTCCACCGAATACTCGGTGCAGGTCGGCGACGGCACCCTGGCCCGCGTGCACTACTTCATCAAGACCTCGTCGACCAACCTGCCGGCGTTCCACGAAGGCGAGATCGAGAGCGAGATCGCCCGCGTGGTGAAGGGCTGGAGCGAAGAGCTGCACCAGCTGCTGCTGGAAGCCACCGGCGAAGAGCAGGGCAACACCCTGTTCCACCGCTACAAGAGCGCGTTCCCGACCGCGTACCGTGAGGAGTTCGCGCCGCGCAACGCCGTGCTCGACATCCAGCACATCGAGGCGGTGAACGAGGCCGAGCCGCTGGCGATGAAGCTGTACCGCCCGCTGTCGCGCGCCAACCTCAGCTTCAACCTGAAGCTGTTCCGCGCCGGCGCGCCGCTCGGCCTGTCGGCCAGCCTGCCGATCCTGGAAAACATGGGCGTGAAGGTGCAGGACGAGCACCCGTACCGCATCACCCGCGCCGACGGCTCGGAAGTGTGGATCAGCGACTTCGGCCTCGACCTCGGTAGTGCGGTCGAGCAGATGGCCAGCGACGATGTGCAGCATGACTTCCAGGAGCTGCTCGCGCAGGTGTTCGCCCGCCGTGTCGAGAACGACGGCTTCAACCGTCTGGCGCTGGTGGTCGGCCTCGACTGGCGTGAGATCACTCTGGTGCGCGCGCTCGCCAAGTACCTGCGCCAGGCCGGCCTGACCTTCAGCCAAGCGTATATCGAGCAGTGCGTCGCCAACTACCCGGAAGTGACCCGTCGCCTGGTGCACCTGTTCGACGCGCGCCTTAACCCGGTCAGCGCCGACGATACGTTGGCCGAACAGCTGCAGGCCGAGCTGAAGGAGCAGTTCGACAAGGTCGCCAACCTCGACGAAGACCGCATCCTCAACGGCTTCCTGACGGTGATCCTGGCGATCCGCCGTACCAACTTCTGGCAGAAGGCCGAAGACGGTCAGCACAAGTCGTACATCTCGTTCAAGCTGGAATCGGGCGCGATCCCGTTCCTGCCGCAGCCGCGGCCGCTGTTCGAGATCTGGGTGTACAGCCCGCGCGTCGAAGGCGTGCACCTGAGGGGCAGCAAAGTGGCCCGCGGCGGCCTACGCTGGTCCGACCGGATGGAAGACTTCCGCACCGAGGTGCTGGGTCTGGTCAAGGCCCAGATGGTGAAGAACTCGGTGATCGTGCCGATGGGCTCGAAGGGCGGCTTCGTCGGCAAGCAGTTGCCGGCGCCTAGCGACCGCGAAGCGTTCCTCGCCGAAGGCATCGCCTGCTACAAGATCTTCATCTCGGCCTTGCTCGATGTGACCGACAACCTGGTGACCGGCAAGATCGTGCCGCCGAAGGACGTGCGTCGGCTCGACCCGGACGATCCTTACCTGGTGGTGGCCGCCGACAAGGGCACCGCGACCTTCTCCGACATCGCCAACGGCGTGTCCGAGGCGTACGGCTTCTGGCTCGGCGACGCGTTCGCCTCGGGCGGCTCGGCCGGCTACGACCACAAGGGCATGGGCATCACCGCCCGCGGTGCTTGGGAGGCGGTGAAGCGTCACTTCCGCCATCTGGGCAAGGACATCCAGTCCGAGGACTTCACCGTGGTCGGCATCGGCGACATGGCCGGCGACGTGTTCGGCAACGGCATGCTGCTGTCCGAGCACATCCAGCTGAAGGCAGCGTTCAACCACCTGCACATCTTCCTGGACCCGACCCCGAACGCCGCGGTGAGCTTCGCCGAGCGTGCGCGCCTGTTCAACCTGCCGCGTTCCAGCTGGACCGACTACAATCGCGAGCTGATCTCGGCTGGCGGCGGCATCTTCGAGCGCAAGGCTAAATCGATCCCGCTGTCGCCGCAGGTCAAGGAGTGGCTGAAGACCGACCGCGACAGCATGGCCCCGAACGAGCTGCTGCACGAGATCCTCAAGGCCGACATTGACCTGCTCTACAACGGCGGTATCGGTACCTATGTGAAGGCGTCGACCGAGTCGCACGCCGACGCCAGCGACCGTGCCAACGACGCGCTGCGCGTCAACGGCAACCAGCTGAACGCCAAGGTGCTGGGCGAGGGCGGTAACCTCGGTTGCACCCAGCGCGGCCGTATCGAGTTCGCGCTGAACGGCGGCCTGCTCTGCACCGACGCGATCGACAACTCGGCCGGCGTGGACTGCTCCGACCACGAGGTGAACATCAAGATCCTGCTGGGCAGCGTGATGCAGGCCGGCGACATGACGCTGAAGCAGCGTAACGAGCTGTTGGCCGAAATGACCGACGAAGTCGGCCTCTTGGTGCTGCGCAACAACTACCTGCAGACCCAGGTGCTGGCCACCAACCGCCTGCACTCGGCGCAGATGCTGAACGCGCAGGCGCGGATGATGACCACGATGGAGAAGGCCGGCGAGCTCAACCGTGAGCTCGAGTATCTGCCGGATGAGCAGCAGATCTCCGAGCGCCGCTTGGCGCGCGGCGGCCTGACCAGCCCGGAAGTGGCGGTACTGCTGGCGTACAGCAAGATCACGCTCGACCAGGCGATCCTGAAGTCGGACCTGCCGGACGACGCGGACTTCCTGCCTATCCTGGTCAACTACTTCCCGAAACCGCTGCAACAGCGTTTCGGCGAGCAGATGAAGACGCACCACCTGAAGCGCGAGATCATCGCCAACCAGCTGGCCAACCAGCTGGTGAACCGGATGGGCACCACCTTCGTGTTCCGCCTGAAGGAAGAGACCCCGCTGTCCGAGGCCGACATCGCGCGCGCCTGGTGGGTCGCTAACCATGTGTTCGGCGGCGAGAAGCTGTGGAACGAGATCGAGGCGCTCGACAACAAGGTGCCGGCCGACCTGCAGATCGAGCTGATGGTGCTGGTGCGCACGCTGATCGAGCGCATCACCCGCCATATCCTGCGCCACAAGCGCCCGATCGGTTCGGTCAACGCGCTGATCGCCCAGTACGGCGACAAGGTGCAGGCGCTCTTGGCCGCGCTGCCTCAGCTCGTCGACGGCGAACGCTACCCGGCGGTGGCCGAGCGCGAGGCGCGTCTGCTCTCGTTCGAGAACCTGCCGGAGCACCTGGCGCGTCTCTTGCCGCGTCTGGAGTTCGCCGTGCCGTTCCTCGACGTGATCGACACCGCCGAGGGCAGCGAGTTGCCGCTCGAGGCGGTGGCCGCCAACTACCTGACGCTCGGCCACGCGCTGCGTCTGGACTGGGTGCGCGAAGCGATCACCCGTCTGCCGCGCGACAACCGCTGGCAGGCACTGGCCCGCTCGGCGCTGCGCGACGACCTGTACCGCCTGCACCGCAAGCTGACCGGTCAGGCGATGGGCAATGGCGGCGGTGACGCGTTCGGCGAGGTGTGGCTGGAAGACCGCCGCCCGCAGGCCGAGGCGTGCCAGCAGATGTTGGCCGAACTGCAGTCGTTCGAAGCGCTCGACCTGGCGATGCTGTCCGCCGGCATGCGCGAGCTGACCAACCAGCTGCTCGCCTGATCGACGAGTCATTGAGCTGACCAGCCGGCCCTGCGGGGCCGGCTTTTTCATGCCTGAGCGCTGGCCCGTTCGCGGCTGGCTGTCATCAAAGCTGCCGCGTTTTCGGCAGCTTTTCCTTGTTACGCCCCGATTTCCGCCGTTTAGGCATTGGCACGTTTTCTGCTGTAACTTCGGCAAGGCGGCGCACGATGCGCCCGATTTCCCCCTGCAAGGAGTCAGCGATGAGCCAGTCCATTCCCCTCGACATCCATCCGGTAGCCGGCCGCATCGGCGCCGAGATCCGCGGCGTCACCCTGTCGGCCGAGCTGCCGGCCGAGGCGCTGGCGGCGATCCGTCAGGCGCTGCTGAAGTACAAGGTGATCTTCTTCCGCGGCCAGCACCAGCTCGACGATGTCGGTCAGGAGGCGTTCGCGCGGAAGCTGGGCAGCCCGGTGGCGCACCCACCGTGCCGACGGTGGCGGGCACCGACTACCTGCTGGAGCTCGACTCGCGCCACGGCGGCCGCGCCAATTCCTGGCACACCGACGTGACCTTCGCGCCGGCCTACCCGCAGGCGTCGATCCTGCGCGCCGTGGTGATCCCGGAGTCCGGCGGCGACACGGTGTGGGCCAACACCGCCACCGCCTACCAGGACCTGTCGCCCCAGCTGCGCGAGCTGGCCGACAAGCTGTGGGCGCTGCATAGCAACGACTACGACTACGCGGGTATCCGCCCGGACGCGGACCCCGAGGCGGTGCGCCGCTACAAGGAGGTGTTCAGCTCGACCAAGTACGAGACCGAACACCCGGTGGTGCGCGTCCATCCGGAAACCGGCGAACGCACGCTGCTGCTCGGCCACTTCGTGCAGCGGCTGCTTGGGCAGTCGGCGCACGATTCGGCGCACCTGTTCGCGGTGCTGCAAGGCCATGTCACCCGGCTGGAGAACACCGTGCGTTGGCGCTGGGCGGTCGGCGACGTGGCGATCTGGGACAACCGCGCCACCCAGCACTACGCGATCAACGACTACGGCGACGCGCACCGGGTGGTGCGGCGGGTGACGCTGGCCGGCGACGTGCCGGTCAGCGTGGACGGCCGCAGCAGCGTCGGCCGCAACGTCGCACCGGTCACGGCGGCGGCCAATAGCGACGAAGCGGCCGCCACCGGTACCGCTTGATCGGCGCGGCAGGCAGGCCGGACCCGTCGGGTGTCCGGCCTGCCGTGCTTCTGGGCGGGCGGGTCCGCTCCGAGGGGGGCGAGCGTATTCTTCTCCGCCAACGGGTAGAAACGGGTAAAGAAGAGTATGAGACTTGGGATATCGGGAAAGACGGCAAGCTGGCCTGGCACGTCTCAGAGGATGTGCGCCGCTTCAAGCAAAGGGGGACTCCGTTCTTGCCCGGATTATGCAAAACCCTGCGAAAGCCCCTTATTTTGGAGGCTCAGTTAACTGCTCAAACTAAAGCCCTCCCGAAGGGACGAGAGGGCCTTATTTGCGGTTAGCCAGACGGCTTGCAATCGAGAGGTGGGGAGGGGGCCGTGTTATTTTTTCAGGTAGCTGTAGGGGTTTTCCTGGATCGCCTTGCCGGCGTAGTCGTTGGCGGCGTTACGTTTGGCATCGGTCTTCTCCACTGGCGCCGGTTGCTGGACTTGCTGTTGGGCCTGGCGTTCGCGCATCGCCATTACCCGGTCGAGGCCGCCATCGGCGTAGGCGGCCGAAGCCAGAATGGTCAGCGATACGGCGGTCAGGACGAGTTTTTTCATGATCAATCTCCTAAAGGGGAAAAAGCCTTCTTCTGGGCAGCCTCGTTATATGCCGCCATCGGTATCAAGCTTGATGGTTCGATCATAGATACCGCCCCCCCACGCCAGGCTGACGGCGGGATGACGTTTTTGTCAGGTTTGCCCTGTTTGGCGGCGGCGGATCCTAAAGACGGCCGGGGGTGATGTCGTTCTGGGGGAGAGCCAAGGGGTAACGGCGTAACAAGCAAAACGGCCGCATCGGCGGCCGTTTTGCTTGCCTGGGGCACAGGGATCAGGAATTCACCTTCAGCGTCCCGGCCATGGCCGGGTAATGCCCCGGTACGTTGCAGCCGAATTGGATCTCGCCGGCGCGCGTGAAGCGCCAGACCAAGGTCTTGCTCTCGCCCGGGGCCAACGTCAGCATGCCCATCGCCGGCATGTCGCCGTGCGCCATGCCCGGGTTGGACTGCATCTGCTTGGCGTGTTCGGCCAACATCTCCTTGGCGCCGAGCGCGAACTCGTGCTTGGCCTGCCCCTTATTGGTGACGATGAAGCGGACCGTCTCCCCCTGCTTGGCCTCGACATGATTCGGGGTGAAGCGCAGGGTGTCGTCACCGTCGATGCGGATGGTGCGGGTCGCGGCGGCCGCCTGACCGGCTTGGCCGAGCGTCATCGCCTGCATGTCGTGGCCGGCGTGCGGGTTGGCCGAATCGCCGTGGCCGCCGGCGTGGTCGCCAGACGCCAGCGCCGGCAGAGAAACGATGACGGCCGCGAGCGGCAGCAGAAGTTTGCTCAAACGCATGGAATGCTCCTTGTTGGGGGATTGATCGGCTCAGGAAAAGTTGGGTGCCTGCGTCTTGTAGGCCACCGTGCCCTTGGGGGCCGTGTACCAGCCCGGGTCGCGGTCGGTACCTGCTGGCAGGCGGTCGCGCACCTTCAGGACCGTGAACATGCCGCCCATTTCGAGCGGGCCGTACGGCCCTTTGCCGTCCATCATCGGCAGCGTGTTGTCGGGCAAGGGCATGCCGGCCATCTCGCTCATGTCGGCCATGCCGTTGCTGCCCATCGGCATGAAGCCTGGGATGATGTCGCGCAGTTTTTCCTCGGCGGGCTTCTGGTCGACGCCGATCAGGTTCGGCGTGTCGTGCCCCATCGCGTTCATCGTGTGGTGCGATTTGTGGCAGTGGAACGCCCAGTCGCCCGGCTCGTCGGCGACGAACTCGATGGTGCGCGTTTGGCCGACGCCGACGATGACCGTGGCCTCGGGAATCTGTGCGGACACCGGCACCCAGCCGCCGTCGGTGCCGACGGTCTTGAACGCGTAGCCATGCAGGTGCATCGGGTGGTCGTGCATCGACAGGTTGCCGATACGAATGCGTACCCGTTCGCCGGTCTTGGCAATCATCGGCGCGACGCCCGGGAACACGCGGCTGTTGATCGTCCACAGGTTGAAGTCGGTCATCGTCGCCGGTTTGGCGATGCGGGTGCCCGGTTCGATGTCCCAGTTGTGCAGCAGCATCGCGTAATCGCGATCCGGCTTCGGGCCCATCGCGCGTTTCGGGTGGACGACGAACAGCCCCATCATGCCGAGCGCCAGCTGCACCATTTCGTCGGCGTGCGGGTGGTACATGAAGGTGCCGGAGTTCTTCAGCGTGAACTCGTACGCGTAGGTCTCGCCCGGCTTGATGTGCGGTTGCGACAGGCCGCCGACGCCGTCCATGCCAGACGGCAGGAACAGGCCATGCCAGTGGACGGTGGTGTGTTCCTTCAGGCGGTTGGTGACGTAGATGCGGATCCGCTCGCCTTCGACTGCCTCGATGGTCGGACCCGGGGTCATGCCGTTGTAGCCCCAGCACTTCACCTTCATGCCCGGCGCGAACTCGCGTTCGACCTCCTCGGCGATCAGATGAAATTCCTTGACGCCGTCCTTCATGCGCCAGCGCGCACTCTTGCCGTTCAGCGTTATCACCGGGGCGTGGTCGGCAACGGAGCGCCCGGCCTCGCCGATCACCCCGCCATGCGGAGCAGGGGCCGCCAGCGCGGCCCGGGTCAGCAGGGCCCCTGCCGAAGCGGCCCCCACGCTCAAAAACTGTCGCCTATCCATTACTGGCTCCTCGCAATGGGTATGCCGCCGGCTTCCAGCTCCAGCCACGCCAACCACAGGTCGCGGCGTGCCTTGATGAAGCCCTCCAGCAGCGTGAATTCCTGGCGCTTGTTCTCGATCAGCGTATACACGCCGACCAACATGCCGTTGTACGCCTTGAGCGTTTCGTCGGAACGGCCTTGCGCGGCGGGCAGCAGCTCTTTCTGGTAGGCCCGGGCCAAGCCTTCGAGCGCCTTGGCGCGACCGATCAGCTCGACCGTTTCGGCCTGGTGCTCGGCCAGCTGCATCCGGTGTTCGAGCGCGGCCTCACCAGCCAGGCCGCTCTCCGGTGTCGTGACCCGTGCGGGCAGCGCTAACGGCAACGGCTGCTTGACCGGGTTGAACGTGGGTCTTCCGCGTGCTTCCCGCTCGCGATCACGGGCGCTGTTGATCAGCTCGGCGTCGAGCGCCAAGGTGTCGGCCCCGAGCGGGGCGAGCTCGGGCAAGGGGCCGGGCAGATCGGGCAACGCGTCGGCGAGTTCGACATCCTTCAGGCCGGCCTGCGAGGCGAAGCGCTGCTTCTCGGCCCGGGCCTCGGACTCCGCCTCGGCCAGCTCGAAGCGGGCCTGTGCGACTTCCTGTTTGACCTTGAGCCATTCACCGGTCGTGGCGCTGCCCGCCTTGCGCTGGCCGTCCATCAACGAAAACGCCGCCTCCGAAGCCTTGAGCGCATCGCGTCGTACATCGGCCAACTGACGGGCCGCGACCGCCTTGATATACGCCGACTTCACCGCAGCTAGCGACTTGACGAAGGCCTCGGCGCTCTTCCGGCGTCCGGCGTCGAGCCCGGCGAGGTCCTGGGGCTTAAGCGCCAGTACGCCTCCGAAGGTGTCCGGCGGCTGTTCGCCGCCCCCCTTGTCCACGCCGCCCAGTGCGAGTCCCGGGCCGGACACCCCCCACTCGCGGTAATGGCTTTCCAGTACCGGGCTGTTGACCAGAGCGGCACGCACCGCCTGGTTGAAATTCAGCCCCTCCGCCGTCGCGAAGCCCGGCGCCAGCAAGCCCGCAAGCATGATCGGAACACGCCTCTTCATGTCACTCTCCAAGCGAATGTTCTGGGCGGCATGCTAGCCGGTGCCTCCCGGCGGCAAACTGACGCCAAGATGACATTTTTGTCATCTTCCCCTTCGGCGAAGGAATTCCACGGTATAACGGCGTACGAAACGGAGAGCGAGCATGTGGATTCTGATTGTCGAGGATGAGGAGCGGGCGGCGGCCTACCTCAAGCAGGGACTGACCGAGGCGGGCTTCAAGGTGGACGTCGCGCACGATGGCGTCGAGGGCGAATATCTCGCGCTCGAGCATGCCTACGACCTCGTCATCCTCGACGTGATGCTGCCGGGCAAGACCGGTTGGCAGGTGCTCGGCAGCCTGCGGCAGAGCAAATCGGTGCCGGTACTGTTCCTGACCGCGCGCGATCGGGTCGAAGACCGGGTGCGCGGGCTGGAGGCCGGCGCCGACGACTACCTGGTCAAGCCGTTCGCGTTCTCCGAATTGCTGGCCCGCGTCAGGACCTTGCTCAGGCGCCGTCCCCAGGTCGAGCCGGACATCCTCAAGGTGGCCGACCTCGAACTCGACTTGGCTCGCCACAAGGCCTGGCGAGCCGGTGCGCGCATTCCGCTGACCGCGAAGGAGATGGCCTTGCTGGCGCTGTTCATGCGCCGGCAGGGCGAGGTGCTGTCCCGAACGCTGATCGCCGAGCAGGTCTGGGACATGCATTTCGACACCGATACCAACGTGGTCGAGGTGGCGATCCGGCGGCTGCGCGTCAAGATCGACGACCCGTTCGAGAGCAGGCTGATCCATACGCTGCGTGGCGTCGGTTACGTGCTGGAGGCGGGGCGTGTCGATTAGGCCCTCGTTGACCCAGCGAGTGGCGCTCGGGTTCGCCGCGCTGACCGTGTTGCTGATCAGCTGCAGCGGGCTCTACCTCTACCACGCGCTCAAGCTGGAGATGGCGCACCGCGACCAAGAGGAGCTCAGCGGTAAGATTGCCTTGTTCCGAAAGACGGTCGCCTTCGTGCCGGATACCATCGCCTTGCGCGAGGCGCCGGGTCTGCTGACCCACTTCCTGGTCGGCCACGACAACCTCGCGCTCAGGGTTCGCGATGCCTCGGGCGACCCCATCATCGATAGCCGGGCGCCGTTGCCTGACTTCGCCTGGCGCGGCTTGACGCCGCGCACCGAGCCGCTGACCGGCACCGGTGCGGATGGCCAGCCCTGGCAGGGGCTGACGGCGGCGGGCCAACTCGCCAATGGCGAGCTCGTGCAACTGGAGGCCTGGCGCAACACCCATGCGCAGCAGGCGCTGCTCGAGTGGTACCGCAACCGGCTCCTGTTGGCCGGCCTGCTGGCGACGCTGCTTGCCGCCGCCCTCGGCTGGTTGTTAGTGCATCGAAGTTTGCGGCCTCTGGTGGCGCTGACTGAATCGGCGCAGGCCATCCATCACCACACCCTGAGCCAACGGCTCGACGCCGGCCGGATGCCAGAGGAGTTGCAGGGGCTGGTGGAGAGCTTCAACGGCGTCCTCGAACGCCTCGATGCGGCATTCGCCCAGCTCTCGGCCTACGCCACCGACCTCGCGCACGAGATGCGCACCCCGCTGGGGATTCTGCTCGGGCAGACGCAGGTGGCCCTGTCCCGCGAGCGTTCGGCCGACGACTACCGACAGGTGCTGGCCGACAATGCCGAGGAACTCGAGCGCTTGGCGCGGATGGTCAACGATCTGCTATTTCTGGCCAAGGCGGAACACGCGGAAAACCTGCTCGCGTTTGAATGGCTCGATCTCGACCTGGAAGCGCGGCGGGTGTGCGACTTCTTCGAGAGCCTCGCCGAAGAAAGGGAGATTCGACTCGAGGTCAGCGGTCGTCTGCGCCTGCGCGCCGATCGGGCATCGCTGCGTCGGCTGCTCAACAACCTGGTCAGCAACGCGATTCGCTACAGCCCGCGCGGCGAGTCGGTGTGCCTGACGATGGCGCCTTCGCTACCGGGCATCGTCATCGACAACCGTCCATCGAACCCGCTTCCCGACGATCTGACTATCCTATTCGCCCGTTTCTACAGTCGCGGCGAAAAGGGCGAGGGCCATGGCTTGGGCTTGCCGATCGCGGATGCGATCGCGCGACTTCACGGCGGCGAGCTGCGGGCCGAGCTGCGCGAGGAACGGCTGTACCTGATTGCCCGCTGCGGGGCATAGCAGGTCGGCATGTAAAAAAAGCCCCCGTTCGAGCGGGGGCGTCAACAGCATTGCTATGGAAAACAGTCAGGCGTGATGCGGTCCGGCGTGCTTGAGCTCGCCTTCCCACTTGGCGACCACGGCGGTGGCTACGGTGTTGCCGACCACGTTGGTGGCCGAACGGCCCATGTCGAGGAAGTGGTCGATGCCCAAGAGCAGCAACAGGCCGGCTTCCGGGATGTTGAACTGCGACAGCGTCGCGGCGATCACCACCAGCGAGGCGCGCGGCACGCCGGCCATGCCCTTGGACGTCAGCATCAGGATCAGCAGCATGGTGATCTCCTGCGCGAACGTCAGTTCGATGCCGTAGGCCTGCGCGATGAACACCACCGCGAAGGTGCAGTAGAGCATCGAGCCGTCGAGGTTGAACGAATAGCCGACCGGCAGCACGAAGCTGGCGATCTTGTTCGAGACGCCGAAGCGCTCGAGCTGCTCCAGCGTCTTCGGGTAGGCGGCCTCCGAGCTGGCGGTCGAGAACGACAGCAGCAGCGGTTCGCGCACCCCGCGGAGCAGGGTGACGATGCGCGGGCCGATGAACATGCCGCCGATCAGCGTCAGCAAGAGCCACAGCACCAGCATGGTGGTGTAGAAGTCGAACATGAAGGTGCCGTAGGTGGCGAGGATGCTCAGCCCTTCCTTGGCGACCGTCGCCGCCATTGCGGCGAACACCGCCACCGGCGCGAAGTTCATCACGTAGCCGGTCAGCTTCAGCATCACATGCGCAGCCACGTCCATCAGGTCGACCAGCAGGCGGGCGCGCTCGCCGAGCGCGGCCGCGGCGGTGCCGAAGAACATCGCGAACACCACGATCTGCAGGATCTGGTTCTTCGCCATCGCGTCAACCACGCTGGTCGGGAAGGCGTGCAGCGCAAAGTCGCGGAATGACAGTGCGCTCTTCTCGACGCCGCTGGCGGCGTGGATGTCCGGCAGCGGCAGGTTGAGGCCGACGCCCGGCTTCAGGATATTCACCATGATCAGGCCCAGCGCCAGCGACAGCAGCGAGGCGCTGACGAACCACAGCATGGTCTTGCCGCCGACCCGGCCTACCGCCTTGATGTCGCCCATCTTGGCGATGCCGGTCACCAGCGTGGTGAACACCAAGGGCGCGATGATCATCTTGATCAGGTGCAGGAAGATGTCGGTGAGCAGCGAGATGTTGTCGACGAAGCCGTCGATCGACGCCTTGTCCGGGTAGCTCTCCCGCCACAGATAGCCGGTGATGATGCCGAGCACCATCCCGACGATGATGAAGGCTGTGAGTTTCTTGGATTTCATGATGGTCCCTGTATGACTTAAGCGTTGAATGTCGCGGGTAGTGCATGCCATCGTGCGCGTAGGGCGTCTTGTTCTTGGGCCGCGGTGGGAGTGGCCGGCGGCGGATGATGGCCAGCTTGCGATGTCCTGGCTGTGGGCTGTTGTCCGGACAGGGATGCACTGTCGTTTTTCGTTGCCCAACAACCAGACAGGCCGACATCAATGAAGATGCCGGCCTGTTCGGAACCGGTCGAATATATTGACAAAATCGAATATGGCGTGATCGAAATCGCGCCATATTTTGTTCAAATCTCGACAGTCTGCGCGTCGGTGGCGTGTTTTTTCACCGACTCGATGCCGTTTTTCAGCGCCGACTTGCCACTGTACTATTCGCTGCGCCCGATTTCCTGGTGGTTGGCCGCCTTCAGCACGGAGTACGGTTCGCTGTTCTTGTTCTCGCGGCGTTCGTAGCGTTCGTCGTGTGGAGCGTTCTTCTTCACCGACTCGATGCCGTTCTCGGTGGCGGCGCGGGTGGTGTAGAGTTCGCTGGTCAGGATCGCCTGGCCGTTGCCAGCCTTCAGGTTGAACATGTATTGGCCGTTTTTTGCGGTTTTCAGTTCGAACTTGCCTGCGATGTGACAACTCCTCCGATATGCGGATTGGGAAACGCGCCGCGGCAATCCATGCGCGTATTAAGGTTGGCCGAAGAAATGCAAAATGTCATCCCGACGTCGTCGGGAGACCAGTAGAGACAAGGAAAGAGTCCGATGAAACTGGCAAGCCGTCTCGACCATATCGCGCCGTTCCAGGTGATGGCGATCCTCGCCAAGGCGCGCGCGCTGGAAGCCAGCGGCCGGGACATTATCCATCTCGAGGTCGGCGAACCCGACTTCGCCACCCCGGCACCTATCGTCGCCGCCGGCCAGCGCGCCTTGGCCGAGGGCCACACCTTCTATACCGCCGCGCAGGGGCTGACGGCGCTGCGCGTCGCGCTGGCCCAGTGGTACCGGCAGCGCCACGGCATCACGCTGTCGCCGGAGCGGATTATCGTCACCACCGGCGCGTCGAGCGCGCTGCAGCTGGCGCTCGGCCTGCTGGTCGAGCCGGGCAGCGAGATGCTGCTCGCCGACCCGACCTATCCGTGCAACCGCCACTTCGTCAGCCTGTTCGGCGGCACGCCGGTGGCGCTGCCGGTCGGGCCGGACACTCGCTACCAGCCGAGCGCCGCGCAGGTCGCCGCGGCGTGGACCGAGCGCACCGCCGGGCTGATGCTCGCGTCGCCCGGCAACCCGACCGGCACGCTGCTGCCGAGCGCGACCTTGGCCGAGCTGGCGAACCTGTGCCGTGCGAAGGGCGGCGCGCTGATCGTCGACGAGATCTACCAGGGGCTGACCTACGGCGTCGACGCCGAGACGGCACTGCGTTACGCCGACGACGTCTTCGTGATCAACAGCTTCTCGAAGTATTTCCAGATGACCGGCTGGCGGCTCGGCTGGCTGGTGGTGCCGGAGGGCTTGCAGGAGCCGGCGATCCGGCTTGCGCAGAACCTGTTCCTCTGTCCGCCGGCGCCGGCGCAGCAGGCGGCGCTGGCGGCGTTCGAGCCGGCCACGCTGGAAATCCTCGAGCAGCGCCGCGCCGAGTTCGCACGGCGCCGCGACTTCCTGCTCAGTACCCTGCCGGCGCTCGGTTGGCAGCTGCCGCTGGTGCCGGAGGGCGCGTTCTATCTGTATGCCGACGTCAGCAACGTCACCGACGACAGCGTCGCCTACTGCCAGCGCGCACTCGACGAGGTGGGGGTGGCGATCACGCCGGGCAGCGACTTCGGCGTGCACGGTGCGAAGCGCCACGTGCGGGTCGCCTACACCACCGGGGTAGCGAGGTTGGCCGAAGCGGTGGAACGGCTGGCGAGCCTGCGGCCCTAGTCTTCCTGGCGCCGCTGACAGTAATCAGCGAAGCGCTCTTGGTTAGGCGCGCGCCTAGCCGACGGCAAGTCCGCGCCACCACGCCGGAGGGGAGCGCTTGTCAGGGGCTCGTTCCGAACAGTTCGGCCAACCAGTCGACGAACACCCTGAGCCGCGGCGACAGGTGGCGGTGCTGCGGGTAGACCACCGCCAGCGGCAGCGCCGGCGGCGGCCAGCGCGGCAGTAGCTCCATCAGCCGGCCTTCGGCCAAGGCGGCGACGACGTGGTAGCGCGGCACCTGGACCAGGCCGAAACCGGCCTCGCAGGCGGTGACGTAGGCATCGGCCAGGTTGACGGTCAGGCGGCTTTGCATCGCCACCGTGCGCAGCTGGCCGTCGACGATGAATTCCAGATCGAGGATGCGTCGGGTTGTGGGCGACTGGTAGTTCACCGCCAGGTGCTGCGCCAGATCGTCCAGCGTCTGCGGCACGCCGTGCTGGTCGAGATAGTCGCGGCTGGCGCAGGTGATCTGTTGCAGCGGCGAGAGCCGGCGCGCCACCAGCGTCGAATCGCGCAGCTCGGCCCCGCGCAGTGCGCAATCCACTCCCTCCTGTATCAGGTCGATCACCCGGTCGCTGCTGCTGATCTCCAACTCGATGCCCGGATAGCGCCTGCAGAAGTCCGGCAGCGCGGGCAGCACGAGCAGCCTGCCCAGTGCGCCGGGCATCTCCACCCGCAGCTTGCCGCTGGGCGCCGCGCTGCTGTGGTCGAACGAGGACTCGGCCTCGTCGAGATCCGCCAATAGGCGCCGGCAGCGTTCGTAGTAGGCGCTGCCGTCGAGGGTGGGGCTGACCTGGCGGGTGGTGCGGTGCAAGAGGCGCACGCCGAGGCGCGCCTCCAGCTGGCGGATGATGTTGCTGGCCGTGGCACGCGGCAGCTGCAGGCTGTCGGCGGCGCGGCTGAAGCTGCTCAGCTCGACGATGCGGGTGAACAGCAGCATGGCCTGGAAGCGGTCCATTGGCACCCTCGGTTATTGTTGTGCTGTTTGGAATAGTGTTTGCCAATTCTAGTCATTTATCTGCTTGGAAATAACAACCAGAATGCACTCCAAGCGCTGCCGACCGGCTTCGCGTCAGCCAATCACCGATTGAAGGAGTAGCAGATGCAGACTCGACAACTGGGCAAGCACGGCCCGCAGGTTTCCGCCATCGGCCTGGGCTGCATGGGGATGAGCGACTTCTATTCCACCGGCCGAGACGAGGCCGAGGCGATCGCCACGATCCAGCGGGCGCTCGACCTGGGCGTGACCCTGCTCGACACCGCCGACATGTATGGCCCGTACACCAACGAGGAACTGATCGGCCGGGCGATCGCCGGGCGGCGCGACCAGGTGCTGCTGGCCACCAAGTTCGGCATCGTGCGCGATCCGAGCGACGCCGCCGTACGCGGCCTGAACAGCAGTCCGGACTACATCCGCAAGTCGGTCGACGGCAGCCTGCGCCGGCTCGGTGTCGACTACATCGACCTCTATTACCAGCACCGCGTCGACCCGACCGTGCCGATCGAGGACACGGTCGGCACGCTGGCCGAACTGATCGCCGCCGGCAAGATCCGTTACTACGGACTGAGCGAGGCCTCGGCGGCGACGATAGAGCGTGCCCACCAGGTGCACCCGCTAACGGCGGTGCAGAGCGAGTATTCGCTGTGGTCGCGCGACCAGGAGCAGAACGGCGTGCTCGACGCCTGCCGCCGGCTCGGCATCGGCTTCGTGCCGTACAGCCCGCTCGGTCGCGGCTTCCTGACCGGCACCCTAACCAGCCCGGACGATTTCGCCGCCGACGACTATCGCCGCACCAGCCCGCGTTTCCAGGGCGAGAACTTTGCGCGCAATCTGCAGCTGGTCGACAAGGTCAAGGTGCTGGCCGCCGCGCGCGGCGTGACGCCGTCGCAGCTGGCGCTGGCGTGGGTGCTGGCGCAGGGCGAGCAGATCGTCCCGATTCCGGGCACCAAGCAGCGGCGTTATCTGGAGCAGAACGTGGCGGCGGTAGAGATCGCGCTGTCGCCGGCAGAATTGGCCGAGATCGACGCGGCCTTCCCGCCGGGCGTGGCGGTCGGCGAGCGCTACGTGCCCGAGTCGATGAAGGCCGTCAACGGCTGATCGGCAGGCATGAAAAAACGGCGGACGCTGAGCGTCCGCCGTTTTGGCGCTGGTGTTCCCGAAGGTGAGTCAGGGCTTCAATTCGAGGGTGACGTCGTCGCGCTCGTCGACCACGCTCTCCAGCAGTTCGACCAGCGTGGCGAACAGGTCGTCGCCGAGCGCCTGGCGCGCCGCGTTGCTGTCGTGCCAGACGATCGCGAACGGACCGGCCACGTCGGCGGACAAGCTGTCGTACAGCGCGTCGAGGTTGCGGCCGAAGTGGCGCGGCAGGTCGAGCTGGTGGGTGAACGCGTCGTACAGCGCGTCGAGGTTGTCGATCTGCCTCAGGTGGCAGGTTTTCACTGGCATGCGGGCACCTCGCTGAAGCTGTTGTAGTGGTCGACGGTGACGAAGCGGCGGCCGTCGCGGGCGAACAGCAGCCGCTGCGCGCCGCGCTTGTCGCCTTTGTAGCCGAGGTCGGCCTCCTGCCACTGGCCGGCCGGCAGGCGCTTCTCGAAGTTACCGAAGCGGTCGCCACCGATTGCCTTGCCGTCGAGCCCCGGCACCTTCCACAGCGGCCGGCCCGGCTGCCAGCCGGCGTCGCGCGCCTGGCGCTTGGTGACGAACTTGGCGGGCAGCCGGCCGGTCTGGCCGAGGCTGCGCAGCGCGCCGGTCAGCTCCGTCTGGTCGATCCGTTGCGGCAGTTGGCGCGACAGGCCGGCGACCACCTGGTCGCAGGACGGCGCGGCCCACGCCGGCAGCGCCAGCAGGGCGCCGACGAGCAGGGCGCAGAGTCGGGAAGGCGACAGCAGACGGGGCACGGTTTACTCCAGGTCTAGGGTTTCGACGCTGACGTCGCGCTGCAGCGCGGTGGCGATGAACGCCTGCATGCCGGTGGCGTCGGCGGTAGTGACGAAGCGGTAGCGTTCGGCCGCCGCGGCGGGGTGGCCCGCTGCCGGGCGATGCCGATCGAGCAGTCGCGCGGTCTGCCGGCACACCGCGCCGGCCGGGTCGATCAGCGCGACATGGGGGCCGGCCAGCTCGCGCATCAGCGGCATCAGGAATGGGTAGTGGGTGCAGCCGAGCACGATCTGGTCGACGCCGGCGGCGAGCAGCGGCTCGAGCTGGCTCGCGACCACCGCGCGCGCATAGTCGCTAGTGAGGTCGCCGCGTTCGACCAGCTCGACCAGCCCGGGCGCCGGCTGCACCAGCACCTCGGCCTGGTCGCGGTAGCGCTCGGCCAGTTCGCGGAACTTGTCGCCGGCCAGTGTGACCTCGGTGGCGAGCACGCCGATCTTGCCGCGCCGCGACAGCAGCGCCGCCGGCTTCACCGCCGGCTCCATGCCGACGATCGGCAGCGGGAAGCTCTGGCGCAGGTGATGCGCGGCGGCACTGGTCGCGGTGTTGCAGGCGATCACCAGGATTTGTGCGCCCTGGGCGATCAGGTAGCGGCTGATCGCCTCGCAGCGCTCGCGCAGTTCGGCGGCGCTGCGCTTGCCGTATGGGCAGTAGTCGCGGTCGGCCAGGTACAGCACCGCCTCGTCCGGTAATTGCGCGACCAACTCACGCCATACCGACAGGCCGCCGAGGCCCGAGTCGAAGACACCGATCATGATCGCTTTAGCCGTTCTGGATGACGATCTTCGGCAGTTTACTGGAGAAGTCGCGCGACTTCTCGCCGACCTTCACCGCGACGCGGCGAGCGATGGTCCTGTAGAGCTCGGCGACCTGGCCGTCGGGGTCGGCGACCACGCTCGGCGTGCCCTTGTCGACAGCGACGCGGATCGCGAGATCGAGCGGCAGCGAGCCGAGCAGCTCGACGCCGTAGTCGGCCGACATCCGGCTGGCACCGCCCTCGCCGAAGATGTGCTCGGCGTGGCCGCAGTTGGAGCAGATGTGGATCGCCATGTTTTCGACGAGCCCGAGGATCGGCACGCCGACCTTCTCGAACATCTTCAGGCCCTTCTTGGCGTCGAGCAGCGCGATGTCCTGCGGCGTGGTGACGATCACCGCGCCGGTCACCGGCACCTTCTGTGACAGCGTCAGCTGCACGTCGCCGGTGCCCGGCGGCATGTCGATCAAGAGGTAGTCAAGTTCGTCCCACTGCGTGTCGTTCAACAGCTGCTGCAGCGCCTGGCTGACCATCGGGCCGCGCCACACCATCGCCTGGTCCTCGTTGACCAGGTAGCCGATCGACATGGTCTGCACGCCGTGGTTGACCAGCGGCTTGATGGTCTTGCCGTCCGGGCTCTCCGGACGCTGGCCGGCCAGGCCCATCATCAGCGGTTGCGACGGGCCGTAGATGTCGGCGTCGAGAATGCCGACCCGTGCGCCCTCGGCGGCCAGCGCCAGCGCCAGGTTCACCGTGGTGGTCGACTTGCCGACGCCGCCCTTGCCGGACGCCACCGCGACCACGTTCTTCACGCCCGGCAACAGCGGCACGCCGCGTTGCGCCTGGTGCGCGGTGATCTCGCTGCGCACGCTGACCTTGACGGCGCGGCCCTCGGCCACCCCTTGCAGCGCCGCGGCGAACTCGGTCTCGAGGCGGGCGAACTGGCTCTTGGCCGGGTAGGCGAGCACCAGGTCGAGCGCGAGCTCGCTATCGCTGATGCGGATGTTCTTCACCGCCTTGGCGGCGACGTAGGGTTTGCCGGTATTCGGGTCGACGAGCGCGGCGAGGGCGTCGAGCACTTGGGGTTCGGTCAGGGCCATGGTGGTCGGGGTGTCGGTAGACGACTGGAACAGTCGGGTGAGCTTGGAAAACATTGTGCAGGTAACCAGTAGGGTTCCGTAATACCCGACAAGTTTACTCGAACTTGGCCGGGCCGCGCATGACCGCTGTCGCTTTGGCATTCTAAAATGCCGGATCATTACACCAACTAAGGAAGAGATCACCATGCGCACCGTCCGTCTGCCGTCCGGCGTCGAAGTCCCCGTCCTGGGTCAAGGCACCTGGTTCATGGCCGAACAGCGCCAACAGCGCGCCGCCGAGATCGCCGCGCTGCAGCACGGCATCGACCTGGGGATGACGCTGATCGACACCGCCGAGATGTACGCCGACGGCGCCGCCGAGTCGCTGGTCGGCGAGGCGATCGCCGGCCGGCGCAGCGAGGTGTTTCTGGTCAGCAAGATCTACCCGTGGAACGCGTCGCGGCGCGGCACCAAGGCCGCCTGCGAGGCCAGCCTGCGCCGGCTCGGCACCGACCGGATCGACCTCTATCTGTTGCATTGGCGCGGCAGTCACCCGTTCACCGACACGGTCGAGGCGATGGAACAGCTGGTCGACGAGGGCAAGATCCGCTACTGGGGCGTCAGCAATCTGGACGTCGACGACCTGGACGAATTGTGGGACGTCGACAACGGCGAGCGCTGCCAGGTCGACCAGGTGCTCTACAACCTGACCCGGCGCGGCCCCGAGTACGACCTGTTGCCGTGGGCGCGCGAACGCCGCATGCCGCTGATGGCGTACAGCCCGATCGAGCAGGGCCGGGTGCCGGCGCACGGCGCGCTGGCCCGGGTCGCCGACAAGCACGGTGTCGCGCCGCTGCAGGTGGCGCTGGCTTGGGTGCTGCGTCAGCCGGACGTGATCGCGATCCCGAAGTCGGGCCGTCGCGAACATGTGGACCTGAACCGCGCCGCGCTCGAGCTGCGGCTCGACGCCGACGATCTGGCGCTGCTCGACGCCGAGTTCGCCGCGCCGCGCCGCAAGCAGCCGCTGGAGATGCTGTAATTCGAATAGTTTGGCCCGTTCGGCCAACCTTCTTGGGCATCGGGGCCGGTGTGGCGATTGTCGACAATGCTGGCCAGTATCGGCATTTGCCGATATAATCCAAGTCATTGATTTTTCGGTGCGCCGTGGCGGCGGGCCGACTACCGAGAGGCTGGTGTTTCCGCAATGGGCACACCGGCCTCTTTTGTTCTTTGCTGCAATGAGGCCTGTCTTGATGAAAAAAATAAGCACCCTTAACCGCTCGACGCTGCTGTTTCCGCTGGCGCTGGTGCTGTTCGAATTTTCCGTCTATATCGCCAACGACATGATCCAGCCGGGCATGGTGCTGGTAACCCGCGAGTTCGGCGTCGACTCGGCATGGATCCCGACCGCGATGACCGCCTTCCTGCTCGGCGGCGCGCTGTTCCCGTGGCTGATGGGCCCGCTGTCCGACCGCGTCGGCCGCCGCCCGGTGATGCTCGGTGGCGCGGCCTTCTTCATCGTCAGCTGTCTGGCGATGCTGTTCTCGAGCGGCATCGAGAGCTTCACCGTGCTGCGCGTGCTGCAGGGCATCGGCCTGTGCTTCATCACCGCGGTCGGTTACGCCACCGTGCAGGAAGCGTTCGAGGAGAAGGCCGCAGTCAAGGTGATGGCGTTGATGGCCAACGTGGCGCTGATCGCGCCCTTGGTCGGCCCGGTCGCCGGCGCGGCGCTGATCACCGTCTGGCCGTGGCGGATGACCTTCGTGCTGATCGCGGTGGTGGCGTTGGTCGCGCTCGTCGGCCTGTGGCGCAAGATGCCGGAGACGGTCACCGAGAAGACCCCCGAGCTGTCGCTGAAAAGCCTGAAGGCCGACTACGCGGCGCTGCTGAGCAACGCGCGCTTCATGACCGCGTCGCTGACGATTCCGTTGCTGGCGCTGCCGCTGCTCGGCTGGATCGCGCTGTCACCGGTGTTCCTGATCGAAGACGCCGGCATGAGCCCGGTCGAGTACGGCCTGTGGCAGTTCCCGGTGTTCGGCGCGCTGATTATTGGCAACCTGGTGCTGGTGAAAATTACCGACAAGCTGCCGCTCGGTCGCTCGGTGTTGTTCGGCATGCTGCCGCTGTTGGCCGGCATGGGGCTGATGTTCGTCGGCTGCCTGACCAGCGACGTGCCGCACTTCTACATCATCGCCGGCATCAGCCTGATGACGTTCGCCGAAGGCCTGTCGTTCGCGGTGCTGTACCGCTTCGCGCTGACTGCGAGCCAGGTGTCGAAGGGCGCCACCGCCGCCGCCATTGGTCTCGTGAGCATGGTGGTGTACGTGGTCGGTATCGAGGGCTTCTCGCGGCTGCACCAGCACTTCGGCGACGCCGGTTTCGCCGCGCTGGCGCTCGCGATCACGCTCGCCTACTGCCTGCTGACCCGTCGCGTGGTCGCCCGGTCGATGGCCGAGCGCGCCGCCGAGGACGACGCGGCCGCCGCTCCGGAGCTGGCCTGCCAGGACGCCTGATCGTCCGCTCGGTCCCCTGACGTCGTTTGCTTGAAAAGGTTGGCCGAACTCCCTGTTCGGCCAACCTTTTCTCGTTGGGGCGGCCGCGCCGGGCGGCGCTGTCTTGCTGCTATAATCGATCGCTTGAAATTCCAACCTGGGTGTTTTTACATGACAACGCAACGCAAGATTCTGGTAACGAGCGCGCTGCCGTACGCGAACGGCGCGATCCACCTCGGGCACATGGTCGAGCACATCCAGACCGACGTCTGGGTGCGCTTCCAGAAGATGCGTGGCCACGCCTGCCACTACGTCTGTGCCGACGACACCCACGGTACGCCGATCATGCTGGCCGCCGAGAAGCAGGGCATCACCCCGGAGCAGCTGATCGAGCGCGTGAAGGCCGAGCACCTGTCGGACTTCACCGGTTTCCACATCGGCTACGACAACTACTACAGCACCAACAGCCCGGAAAACCAGCACTACGCCGAGCACATCTACCGCACGCTGCGCGACAACGGCAAGATCGTGTCGCGCACCATCGAGCAGCTGTACGACCCGGAAAAGCAGATGTTCCTGCCGGACCGCTTCGTCAAGGGCGAGTGCCCGAAGTGCGGCGCCAAGGACCAGTACGGCGACAACTGCGAGGTGTGCGGCGCCACCTACAGCCCGATCGAGCTGCGGAACCCGTACTCGGCGGTGTCCGGTGCCACCCCGGTGCTGGAGTCGTCCGAGCACTACTTCTTCCGCCTCGGCGACTGCGCCGACTACCTGCAGGGCTGGACCGCCGGTTCGTCGACCCGTGCCGACGGCGTGGCGCAGCCGCATCTGCAGCCCGAGTCGCTCAACAAGATGAACGAGTGGATCGAGGGCGGCCTGCACGACTGGGACATCTCGCGCGACGCACCGTACTTCGGCTTCGAGATCCCGGACGCACCGGGCAAGTACTTCTACGTCTGGCTCGACGCGCCGATCGGCTATATGGCGTCGTTCAAGAACCTGTGCGACCGCGTCGGCATCGACTTTGACGAGTACTTCCGCGCCGATTCCGACGCCGAGCTGTACCACTTCATCGGCAAGGACATCCTGTACTTCCACGCGCTGTTCTGGCCGGCGATTCTGAAGTACGCCGGCTACCGCACCCCGACCGGCGTGTTCGCGCACGGCTTCCTGACCGTCGACGGTCAGAAGATGTCCAAGTCGCGCGGCACCTTCATCACCGCCAAGTCCTACCTGGACTGCGGCCTGAACCCGGAATGGATGCGCTACTACATCGCCGCCAAGCTCAACAGCCGCATCGAGGACATCGACTTGAGCCTGGACGATTTCGTCGCGCGGGTGAACTCGGATCTGGTCGGCAAGTTCATCAACATCGCTAGCCGCTCGGCCGGCTTCATCGCCAAGCGCTTCGGCGGCCAGTTGGCCGAATCGGTCGCCGACCGCGAGATCCTCGCCAAGTTGCAGGCCGACGCCGCGAGCATCGCCGCCTCGTACGAAGCGCGCGAATACGCCCGTGCCTTGCGCGACGTGATGGCACTGGCCGACCTCGTCAACGGCTACGTCGACGCCAACAAGCCGTGGGAGCTGGCGAAGCAGGAAGGCCAGGACGCGCGTCTGCAGGAAGTCTGCACCGTGCTGATCAACGCCTTCCGCCTGCTGACGATTTACCTGAAGCCGGTGCTGCCGAAGCTAGCCGAAGGCGTCGAGGGCTTCCTCAACGTCGCGCCGCTGGCGTGGGGCGATGCCGACCAGCTGCTGCTCGGGCACACCATCAACAGCTACCAGCACCTGATGCAGCGCATCGACCCGGTGCTGATCGAAAAGCTGATCGCCGCGAACAAGCAAAGCATGGAACAACACGCCCCGGCCGCTGCGGCCAACGTCGAACCGCTCGCCGACACCGTCACGATCGACGACTTCGCCAAGCTCGACCTGCGCGTCGGCAAGGTGCTGGCCTGCCAGTTCGTCGACGGCTCGGACAAGCTGCTGCAGTTCACCGTCGATCTGGGCTTCGAGACGCGCAACATCTTCTCCGGCATCCGCAAGGCCTACCAGGAGCCGGACAAGCTGATCGGCCGCCACGTGATCGTGGTCGCCAACCTGGCGCCGCGCAAGATGCGCTTCGGCGTGTCAGCCGGGATGATCGTCTGCGCTTCTGGCGTCGACGACGGCGAGGGCCTGTTCCTGCTGGATGTCGACGAAGGTGTGAAACCGGGCATGCGCGTCGGCTGATCGCGACACCCACCCCGGGTAAAGCAACGCCCCGCCGGAAGACTCCGGCGGGGCGTTGTTCTTATTAGTTCTATGTCATTAAATTGCTACTGACATCGCGCCACTTCATGCTAAGTTAGCACTGCCACATACTTGTCATCTTGGCTTGCTAGAGTGGTGCAGGTGAGGGGGCGCAGGCGTCTCACCGAGTAGGTTTTTAAAAATTTGCTTGAAAATCAATGATGTAGTAAGATCGTTGTTTGGAAATAAAAACGAAAGGATATGAATGCAAATCAATCAACTGAAACCGGGTCATAAAATCACCGATCACAAGAATGGCGAAGCCATCCAGTTTGAAGTCGTACAGGTCAAGCCTGTCGGTCGTAAGTTCGAAGTAACGTTCCTCTCGCGCATGGGTCTGTCCAGCGCCGTATATCCCGCCGAAGCTTTCGTCGCGGCTCTGTAAGTCCGTTTTCGCACTTCCGCTCTACTTCCCCCTGGTAATACCCTGATTTCGTCGCGCCGACGCGGTCGGCGTACGTCTTCACCGTCTTCTTCGGTGCGGCGTGTGACGCCAAGTCCTGGCGACCTCTTTCCTTGGCAGCACGGGCTGATCGGCGTAGCCTGAATGCCCCGTCTGTAATCAGGAATCGCTTCGCAACAATGGCAGTCCTTCATCTGATCATCCATGGCAAGGTCCAGGGCGTGTACTACCGCGACAGCGCGGTGGCGACCGCGCGCGAACTGGGCGTCAAGGGCTGGGTGCGCAACCGCAGCGACGGCACGGTCGAGGCCGTGGTCAGCGGCGACGCCGACGCGGTCAGGGCGTTTGTCGCCTGGGCGCACCGCGGATCGCCGGCGTCGCTCGTCGAACGCGTCGTTCTGCAGGAGTTGGCCGAAGCGCCGGAGATGCTGACCTTCGAGCGCCGGCCGACCGCCTGAACCGCCGTGATGAAAAATGAAACCCGCCGTTAGGCGGGTTTTTTGTTGGATGCGCGCTGGCTCAGCGGTCGGCGTGCGCCGGACGGCCGAAGCCCTGCGGGCGGCGATCGAGCCACAACAGCAGCCAGGTTACCAGGTTGAACGGCAGGGTGAAGTAGGGCAGGTCGAGCGCGCCGAACAGCAGGCAGGCCGGCACACCGAGCGCGATGCCGGTGCAGCGGGTGGCGATGCTCTGTCCGAACACGGTCAGGCCCTGCGCGATCAGCGCGAGGTTGACTGCCAGGCCGATCGCCTGCGCCGCGGCACCCGGCACCAGCCGCTCGAGCAGAGCGGCGGCCAGCCAGCCGCAGGCGGCACCGATGCCGAGCCACAGTCCCTGTTCGCGCGACTCGATGGCGATCGCCAGCCACACCGCGAGGCCCCCGGACAGACTGCCGATGAAATTGACCTGGCCGATGCCGCAAGGCAGGAACTCCGCCAGGCCCTTGGCGCAGCCGAGGCCGGGCTGCGGCAGGCCGAGCAAGGTCGACAGCTGCCCGGCGCCCCACATCGCCACCACGAACTGGACCGTCAGCGCCGGAAGCCGGCCCCACGCCGCCCAGCGGGCGCTGACGAACACGCTGGCAACGCTGACCAGCGCGAGATAACCGAACAGCGCCACGCTCGGTTCGAACAGCGTGAACAGGCCGGCGGCGGACAACGTGGCGTTGTAGCCATACAGGCCGTCCTGCGCCTTGTCGGCCGGTAGCCGCGCCAGCCGGGCGGTGACGAGCGCGACGATACTGGCGAACGCCATCGCGGCGGCGGCCCACGGTTCGACGGTGGCGAGCGCGATCAGAATGGCGAGGCCGGTCAGCGGCGCGTTCTGGAAGTGAATCTGACCAATCTGCTTGAGCAGTTGCGACAGTGGGGCGGGCAGGGACAGCGACTTCATTGAGGGAGACAATCCGGAAAAGGGCACGGCCGCCGATCGCGACCGCGTCCGGATTGTATTGAAAATGGAAATATTTTCCAAGCAATGCGTTGCCAAATGGTTTGGCGGGCCGTTCAAGGTTGGCCGAATGGGGTATTTAAGGCTTGCCCGTCCCGTTGAAACCGTTTCCGTTTCGACGCGGTTATTGCCGCGCGGGATCGCGGCGGAACACCCAGTGGTCGCCCTGCGACGCGGCGGCGTCGAAGGCGTAGCCCTCGGCGTTGAAGTCCTTCAGCGCCTCCGGGGTCGTCACGCCGTGCCGCGCTGCCCAGCGCGCCATCAAGCCCCGCGCCCGTTTGGCGTAGAAGCTGATGATCTTGTATTGGCCGTTCTTCAGGTCCTGGAATACCGGGGTGATCAGCCGGCCGGCCAGCCGTTTCGGCTGCACCGACTTGAAGTACTCGTCGGACGCCAGGTTCACCAGCACCGGCTCGATGTGTTCGGCCAGGCGGGCATTCAGTTCGTCGGTGACGCGTTCGCCCCAGAATGCATACAAATTGGCGCCACGCGGGTTGGCGAGCCGGGTGCCCATTTCCAGCCGGTACGGCTGCATCAGATCGAGCGGGCGCAGTACGCCATAGAGGCCGGACAGGATGCGCAGGTGGCGCTGCAGGTAGTCGAGCTGGGGGGCATTCAGCGTCGCCGCGTCCAGCCCCTCGTAGACGTCGCCCATGAACGCCAGCACCGCCTGCTTGGCGTTGCTCGGGGTGAACGGGGCGTGCCAGCTGTCGTAGCGGCCGGCGTTCAGCACTGCCAGCGTGTCGCTGATGCTCATCAGTTTGCCGAGCTCGGCCGGCGACTTTTCCCGTAGCACCGTGATGAGCTCGGCGCTGTGGTCGAGAAACGCCGGCTGGCTGTGGCGATCGGTGACCGGCGGGGTGTCGTAGTCCAATGTTTTGGCGGGGGAAATCACCATCAGCATGCGGCTGTTCTCCGTTTGTCAGCTAGCCGCATATTGTAGCGGCGTTATGGCCAGACTTGGATACAATGCTGCCCTGATTCAGAACATCAGGAGATAACGATGCGGGTGTTGGTGCAACGGGTATGCGAAGCGAGCGTGACGGTGGACGGCGAGGTGGTCGGGGCGATCGGCGCCGGCCTGTTGCTGCTGGTCGGGGTCGAAGAGCCCGATGGCGACGCCGACATCGACTGGCTGGTGCGCAAGATCAGCCAGCTGCGCATCTTCGACGACGAGGCCGGGGTGATGAACCGCTCGGCGCTCGACGTCGGCGCCGAGGTGCTGGCGGTCAGCCAGTTCACGCTGTTCGCCAGCGTGAAGAAGGGCAACCGCCCCTCGTACAGCCGCGCCGCCCGGCCGGAGCGCTCGCAGCCGCTGTTCGACCGCTTCGTCACCCAGCTGTCCGGCACGCTGGCCCGGCCGGTGCCGACCGGCGTGTTCGGCGCCATGATGCAGGTGGCGCTGATCAACGACGGCCCGATCACCATCTGGCTCGACAGCCGGGCACCCGACTGAGGTCCATACTGAACTATTGGGCCAGGGTTGGCCGAACCGGCCCTGTTTGCGCTGAACGCTGAATCAGTGATGACACAGACTGTCTACAGCATAAGTAGACGCAAAAATTAGATTTGGCAGGGGACCTCCGCAATGATCAGTGTTTTTGACATCTTCTCGATCGGTATCGGGCCGTCCAGCTCGCACACCGTCGGGCCGATGAAGGCGGCGAAGGAATTCGTCGACGGCCTCGCCGCGCGCGGCGAGCTCGGCCGGGTGGCGCGCGTGCAGGCCGAGGTGTTCGGCTCGCTGGCGCTGACCGGCCACGGCCACGGTACCTTCGACGCGGTGCTGCTCGGCCTCGAGGGCCAACATCCGCGCACCGTCGACCCGCAGCACCTGCAACGCCGCGCACGCGAACTGAAGGCCGGCGACACCGAGATTCGTCTGGCCGGCGAACGCCCGGTTGGCTTCCTGTTCTCGCGCGACGTCCTGGTGCATAGGCAGGAGTTCCTGCCCAAGCACTCGAACGGGATGCGCTTCACCGCCTTCGACGCGGCCGGCGACAGCGTGGCGAGCCAGGTCTACTACTCGATCGGCGGCGGCTTCATTGTCACCGACGAGGGCTACGGCCAGCCGCCGCCGGACGCGCTGCCGGTGCCGTTCCCGTTCAAGAGCGCCGCCGACCTGCTTGAGCACTGCCGCCGCCAGGGCAAGAGCATCGCCCAGATCATGACCGCCAACGAGATGGCACTCGGTCGCAGCGAAGACGAGATCCGCCACGACGCGCTGGAAATCGCCGGCGTGATGAAGGACTGCGTCGAGAACGGCTGCCGCCACGACGGCACGCTGCCGGGCGGGCTGAACGTGCGCCGCCGCGCGCCGGGGCTGTTCCGCAAGATGGTGTCGCAACAGCTCGGCGGCCGCCTCGACGCGATGCTCTGGCCGATGCTGTACGCGATGGCGGTGAACGAGGAAAACGCCTCGGGCGGTCGGGTGGTGACGGCGCCGACCAACGGCGCGGCCGGCATTGTGCCGTCGGTGCTGACCTACTACCGCAACTTCTACCCGGGCGCCAACGACAGCGGCGTGGTCAACTTCCTCTTGACCGCCGGCGCGATCGGCCTGCTCTACAAGATGAACGCGTCGATCTCCGGCGCCGAGGTCGGCTGTCAGGGCGAGGTCGGCGTGGCCTGCTCGATGGCCGCCGGCGCCTACGCCGCGGTGATCGGCGGCACGCTGGAACAGGTCGAGAACGCCGCCGAAATCGG
>NZ_JBVMAE010000025.1:0-54002 GCF_055597485.1 Crenobacter sp. CS_VA4 | reverse complement strand
CCCGCTGCGCGGGCGGCCTCCATACCTGGTCAAAATTCAACGAGCACGGCTGGTCAAAATTCAGTGAGCGCCAACACACTTCAACGACATCAAGCTGATCGAAATCGATGAGCATGCCACCATCGAAGATCTCAAGCGTGCAGCCCTGGACCTGCTGCCCACCGGGGCTGACCACATCGAGCTGAAGCTCTTGCTTGAAGACGATGACGACAACACCATGGATCAGGCAACACACGTCAAGCACCTGAAGAAAGAGCATGGAGTTCGGCTCCATCTGCACCGCTGTGAACATGTGACTGTTCACGTGCACTTTGGTGGCCAAGTCGTACAACACCAGTTCAGCCCGGCCACCACAGTCGGCCGCGTTCGCGAGTGGGCCGGCAACAAGCTTGGCATGGCGCCCGGAGACCTTGCTGAGCATGTGTTGCAAATTGCCGGAAACAACGTTCAGCCCGAAGCTGACGTCCATGTCGGCACTCTGACGACCTGTCCGCAGTGCTCCATCACGTTCGACCTGGTGCCGGTGCACCGCATCAACGGCTGAGAGGAAGGTCAGATGGCACCAGATGAGCAGTTTTTACGTGCCGACCTCAAGTCGGCACGGTTTCTCAATGGCGTGGATCGCAACCGCTGGAAGCTTGAGAAGCTGGATTGGCCACATCTCTTTATCAAAGTGGTAGCGAGTGACGGAAATGAGTTTCTCCTACGCCTGGACTGCAGTGGCTCCCCATCTCGAGGCCACTGGTCGTTCGGGAGCCGACAGTTGTTTTTAAGATCCCAGAACGTCCCGGTTGGCGGCGAGATGGGGAGCGACGCAGAGAAGCTTTCCGACCTGACTGGATGAACGGGGAAGCACTCTATATCCCTTGCGACCGCATAAGCATCAACGGGCATTCCGATTGGCCGGTGAAGTATCCGCAGCTTCTATGGGCCCCTGCAAAGGGCATTAGCCACTACCTGGAGGTTGTTCATGAACTCCTTCACAGCCGCCAAGATGATCACGCCACTGCTTGAAGCTCCGGAACAACTTTGGGCTCAACTCATAGCGCACTTGCGTACCCAAGGAGCTGGAGCCAGGGAAAGCGGCGCCTTCCTTCTGGGGTACAAAAGTGAGGCAGGAAGGACCGTTACATGTTTCTTGCCGTATGAGCACCTCCAAACGGATGCTCTGCACAGCGACTATGTGGCCCTCACTGCAGCGAGCTTCGCCAAGCTTTGGGAGCTATGCCGAGCCAACGGTCTTACTGTTGTTGCAGATGTTCATACACATCGGCTAGGTGCAGCACAAAGCCGCTCTGATCGCGCAAACCCCATGGTGGCATTGGCAGGTCATATCGCTTTCATCGTGCCCCATTTTGCACAAGGGCAAGTCCAGCTACGCGACCTAGGTATGTATGTTTATGAGGGCAACCATAAGTGGACGACCTACACCGACTCTGACGTCGAGCGTCGGGTACGTTTTACTGATAAAGGAGTACCGCGATGAGTGAACTCAACGCCGACACCATGCACCGCTTAGCCAAAATGGCCTTGGACAGCGGGGAAGTCTCTTCGCCCGAGGAAGCGATTGAGATCTTCAAGAATTACCGCTTACATATCCATCTCGGATCAGGTTGGGCAGACACCTTGGCCGGTCAAGCCTGTTTCCTCACGGCCTTGAATTGCGCAGTACGTGTCTTCCTTGGCGGGGTGGAAGTCTCAGGTAACCTTGACACCGAGCTGCAGGTACCTTTGTACGAAGGCCGCGTGGCTCGAAGCGTTATCACAGAACTTCAAGGCACGGTGGCGACAGCAATCAGCACCAGCTTACCGACACTAGTGATAGGACAAACTGCCGTCGAACATAAGGCATCCTTCTGCATCCGCCTTACATGGGATGGCTGGTGCGCAGCCATCGGACCGCTAACTGGTGCGGCCGAGTTAGCCTGTCAGGGTGATAACCCCCTCGCCGGTATCGCTGCAGCCGCCTTGGGGGTTAACGAGGCTTTCTTGCATATCCGAAGCGATCTACCCGAGGCGGGATACCGCACCGTAGGAGTTTCGTTATGGGACCCGTTGGCTCATGACAACTGGAGTTCGCATTGTGGCCCTTCTTTGTGCTATCTGCCGGCTAAGCTCTGGTTGGTCGGGCTTGGCCACCTTGGTCAAGCCTATGCCTGGGCGCTCGGAATGTTGCCTTATCCAAGAAACGGACGCCCTCATCTCGTCCTCCACGATTACGATAAGGCGGCAAGGTCCAACCTCAGCACTTGCCTGTTTTTGAATGAGGGTAACCTGGGCGCCTTTAAAACTCGGGTCATGGCAGAACGCCTTGAGGCCATTGGTTTCACCACCACTCTTGTTGAGCGTCGCTTTGACTCGGGCCATAACATTCAGGATGGCGAGCCGACTACAGCGCTGTTTGGCGTTGATAACGTCAATGCTCGTCGCTATCTAGATTCGGCGGATTTTGCCATGGTGATCGAGGCGGGCTTGGGGAGTGGCTACCGGGATTTTCGCAGTATCCGGACCCACACCTTCCCCAACCCCCGTAAGGCAGCTGAGATCTGGCCAGCTGAAATTACAGCCCAAGCTAAAGAAGAACTGAACGACGTGTACAGTGCACTAGCCGAACAGCGTCAAGACTTGTGTGGGATGACACAGCTTGCATCGCGGGCTGTCGCAACGCCATTTGTCGGTGCCATGGCCGCAACACTAGTTCTAGCTGAAGTTATCAGGCCGCTACATGGAGGGAAGATCCATGCAACACTGGACCTGTCGATGAAGAGCCTACGCCACCTAACAGGCGCACAGGCAAGCAAGTATTTAGGCTTGCCAACGCCTCACGTCCAGGCCTCCCCTCTCACTACTGCCCAGTAGCAATTATTTGAGGCGCTTCAGCCGATGCACTGCCTGAAGAATAGAAGGATGGTAGTAACTAATGCTGCAAAATGAGAAGAGGCCCTAAGGGCCTCTTCGCTTTTATAGCATGACCAATGCATGATAGACTTCATTACCTCGTGACAGACTTTATTCTTTCCGATCATCTTTCTGATTCGAAAGAATAAAGTCTGTCATGGCAACTACTCGCAAGCCATTGATGCATATATGTATTTTCAAGTGCGCAACAAGCCATTTATGTCAGTCATGAGTGTGCCGTTTTGAGCGATAGCTGTATGGTTTGAGGAATATAGTCTGTCAAACCTAACAACGACGTGGGTTTCATCCAACTACACTACCTTTCTTGGAGGGTGGAAGCCGACCCCAAGCAGCCAACCAGTTGGTGACGGCTAACCGGCTCCTATTCGGCCTTAGCAGTCGCCTGACAGGGCAATCGAAAGGGGCTGGATTCGATCCAAAGCGGAAGTCGCCTGATTGGAAAGATGGATGTTCAACAAAGTGGACGGCCCGGGGAACCGGGCTGCCCAGCTGTCTTATTTCACAGTCCGACAGGACTCGAACTGGCTACCTTCACTCTATCAACCCCATGTGACCACTCCCATCGGCTAACCAGATATGTCCCCATGCACTGATCCTGTTCGTAACTTTCCAGATCGTTAGATCGCGTACTTTTTACGATACCAGTTCCACACCGGTCACCTCAATGGCAGGTATCTGGGATAGGCTTCAATAGTCAGTGTAACCCTTTTCGCCAGGCGTGTAGAAAGTAGCGAAATCAGGCGCCACCAGTTCCTGTCCCGACTTTAGCTTGGCTACCAGATTCGGATTCGAGATAAACGGACGACCGAAAGCCACCAGGTCACCACGCTGTGCGTCGAGATCGGCATCGGCGCGGGCGACATCGTAGCCACCGGAGAGAATGTATTGCCCGTTGAACGCGGCACGGAGCCTGGCTTTCAATTCGGGACTGACTTCCGGCGCTCCCATGGCGCTGTGATCCACGATGTGGATATAGAGCAGGCCAAGCGCATTCAACTCGTCGATCAGACGCAGGTACACGTCATCCATCTCGGCATCCGGTAGCTGGGCATTGAAGACGCCATACGGCGAGATCCGCATGCCAACGCGCCCGGCGCCAATGGCGGCGACGGTTGCCCTGGCGACTTCGACCGCGAAGCGGATGCGGTTTTCGACCGAGCCGCCCCAGCGATCATGGCGCTGATTGGACGCCGTATTGAGGAACTGGTCGATCAGGTAACCGTTGGCCGCATGCAGCTCGACGCCATCGAAACCGGCCTCTATCGCCAGTTCGGCCGACGCCGCATATTCGGCGATGCTCTGCGCAATGTCCGCCTCGCTCATTTCGCGTGGTACGGGATGCGGCTGCATGCCGTCGCTGTCGGTCCACATCTCGCCGGGAACGGTGATCGGCGAGGGCGCCAGGACGCTGGCACCGGCCGGCATGTTCGCGGGATGGCTGACCCGCCCAGTATGCATCAATTGCACAAAAATCCGGCCGCCGGCCTGATGGACGCCATCGGTCACCCGTCGCCAGCCCTGCACCTGCTCTGCGCTGAACAGTCCGGGTATGCGTGCGTAACCCAGGCCGTTGGGTGACGGCGAGGTGCCTTCGGTAATGATCAGTCCGGCATCCGCCCGCAGGCGGTAGTAGTGCGCCATCAGTTCATTGGGCAGGTTGCCGGGCGCGCGGCTGCGCGTCAGCGGCGCCATGACGATGCGGTTCTTCAGCGTCAGGCTGCCGAGTTGGGTGGGGGTGAAGAGCGTGCTGCTCATAAAAGTCTCCAGGATGTCGGGTTTGGATCAGGTCGGATGGCAACCAGGGCGCGGCGCCCGACTGCGTTCAGAGGGCAAGGAGTCGTGGCGCAGGCTGGCCGGTTTGCATCGCGGCGAACAGCTCGGCGCGTGCCGTGTCGTATCGCTCCCAGAGGCCGGTATCCGCCATGGACGGCAACGTGACCGACTCGCCCTGGTCGAAACCGGCCAACGCAGCGTCGACAAGATGCTCGGCAGACATCACCGTCTCTGGCGCCAGTGCGGCCAGCGGCACCCCGGAGATATCCCAAAGGTCGGTGGCGGTGGCGGCAGGCAGCACCACCTGGACCCTGACGCCGGTATTCACCAGTTCCTGCTGCAGGCCTCGGCTGAAATTGAGCACGAAACCCTTGGTGCCGCTGTATACGGCGCTTACCGGCAGCGCATGAAGTGCCAATGCCGAGGCAATGTTGATAATGACGCCATCGTTGCGCGCCTTGAACGCGGGCAGCACGGCATGCGTCAAGCGCGTCAGGGTGGTGATGTTCAACGCGATCTGCGACAGCGAGTCTTGCAGCGGTGTGTCGGTAACCGGGCTCAGCCTGGCAATGCCGGCGTTGTTCACCAGCACCCGGATGGCGGGATTGGTTGCGAGAACGGTTTCCAGCCGCGTGAGATCGGCTTCTTGCTCCAGGTCGGCCACCAGCGTTTCGGCCTTGATGTCGTAAGCCTGCTCAAGCCTTGTGGCGAGCGTCTGCAGGCGGTCGCCGCGCCGGGCAACGAGCAGGAGGTCATAGCCGCGCCCGGCAAGACGATCTGCGTAGATGGCACCAATGCCGGATGAAGCGCCGGTTACAACCGCGATTTTTCTGGATGAGTTCATGGTTTTCTTCTGTCGGTCTGGTGGGTAAAAACTGGGGACTTAATGGCGACGGTTCACAGCATCTTGACGACCACTTTGCCCTTGGATCGTCCTTGGGCAAGGTACTCGAGCGCCTCCTTGGCCTGCTCGAACGGAAACACCTTGTCGATCACGGGCTTGATGCGCTGGGTTTCGAGCAGCTTGCCGATTTCGGTGAGTTGGGCGCCGTCGGGGTGCATGAACAGAAACGAGTAGGTGACGTCCCGCTTCTGCGCAAGGCGCATGATCTTGCGGCTCATCAGCCCGAATACGAAGGTCAGGACGAAGTTCAGGCGCTTGGCACGCGCGAATGCGGCGTCCAGCGGGCCGATCAGCGAGACGATCTTGCTTCCCGGTTTGAGGATGGCGATGGACTTCTCGATCGCGTCACCCCTGACGGTGCCAAGCACCGCGTCATAGCCGCGCAGCACGTTCTCGAATGCCTGCTTCTTGTAGTCGACCACTTCGTCTGCGCCCAGGCTGCGCACCAGTTCGACGTTACCCGTGCTGGTGGTGGTACCCACCCTGGCGCCAAGGTGCTTTGCCAGCTGGATCGCAAACGTGCCGATTCCGCCGGAGCCGGCAGGGATGAACACCTTGTGGCCGGCCTGAAGACTGGCACGTTCCTTCAGCGCTTGCCACGAGGTGAGCCCGACCATCGGGATCGACGCGGCCTGCACGAAGTCCAGATTGGCCGGCTTCAGCGCGGCAGCGCGCTCCGGCACCACCGCGAACTCGGCAATCGACCCCGTGCCAAGGTCGAAGATGCTGGCGAAGACGGCATCGCCTGGCTTGAAACGGGTCACGTTGCCGCCAACCTCGCTCACCACACCGGCCAGATCGCTGCCCAGTGTGGCCGGAAGCTGGAAATGCAGGACCGGTTTGAACATCCCGGTCGGAATCATGTTGTCGATCGGGTTCACACTGGCGGCGTGGACCTGTACCAGCAGTTCGTCGGCCTTCAGCGTGGGGTGGGGTACCTCGGCGAGTCCGATCTCGGGCGACTTGCCATAGCGTTTGAAGGTGAGCGCTTTCATGGTTTGATTGTTCATCCCTGGTTTTTCATTCTGGTCGGATCGGATTCGTCAGCGAGGAAGTCCAGCACCGCCGGCACAAAGGCCCGGTAGTGCTGGAAGACGCCGCCGTGGCCGGAATCGGGGTAGATCGTGAGTCGGGCATTCGGCAGCCGGCGAGCCATGTTGGCCGAATGGCTGCTGTCGACCATCAGGTCACGGTCGCCGTTGGCGACGAAAACCGGTTGCGTAATCACCGAGAGGTCGTCTGGCGCACTCAGCCCCGCCGTTCTGATGGCCTGCAGTTGGGCACGCCGGGCCTGTAGGGAAATGGGCTTGTCACGGTTTTTGGTGCGTTCCTTCAGCCGGGCGAAATAGTCTTTCGCCGCGCGCTTGCCCTCCGGGGTGCGAGGGAAAAACAGGAAATTCCTCGGATCGCTCAGCGTGAGCGCCGCCTTGAGGTAGGCGGTGACGGCAATTCTGGTGATCTCGTCGATACCGCCGCCGCCCCGTGGCCCCGTGCCGGCAAGGACGATCCGGCGCACGAGGCCGGGAGCCTGCAAGGCCACCATTTGCGCTACGCCGCCGCCCAAGGAGAAGCCGAGCAGATCGACCTTTTTGAGCCCCAAGGCACGGATGAAGGCGATGGCATCGCGCCCCATCTCCTCGATGGTGTGCGGTACCGATCCGCTCGAGGCGCCGACCCCGCGGTTGTCGAAGGCGATCACCCGCCGTTGCGCGGCGATGCCGTCGATCACACGTGGGTCCCAGTCGTCGAGCACGGCCATCAGGTGGTGCAGGAAGATCACTGGCACGCCGGAGTCGGGGCCGAGCTCCCGGTAGGCGAAAGCTACCCCGCCAACGTCAATCGTGCGGGTCGGTACATCTTTCCATTTCACATTGCCCATCGGCCGCGCCGCAGTGGCTGCGCCGATGCCTGAAGATGCCCCGCTTGCCGGAGCGATACCTGTATTGTTCGTGCCCATCAATGAAATCTCCCGGCGAGTGGATTGCTTGTCGTCGAAGTGTTAGTATCAAACTGATATGAACAATACTACCAATCTGAAAGTAAGTCACTATCAAAATAGTATGGACAACGAAAATAGTTGCAATAACCCGTGCCCGATCGCGCGCAGCTTGGCTGTTGCCGGTGACGCGTGGAGCATATTGATCCTGCGGGATGCCCACGCCGGCCTCACACGCTTTGACCAATTCCGGAAAAGCCTGGGCATTGCACCGACGATGCTGACCCGCCGGCTGGCGACACTGACTGAGGAGGGCTTGCTGGCAAAGCGGCGCTACTCGGAACACCCGCCGCGCGAGGAGTATCTGCTGACGGCTGCCGGCCGCGATTTTCTGCCGGTGCTGTTCATGATTGGTGCGTGGGGTCGTCAATACCGGGGCGGCGGCAAGCTGACTCGTTTCTTCGACGCAGAAACCGGCACTGAAATTAAAGCAATCGCTGTGGATGAAGTCACAGGGGCGAAGATAGGGACTCGCCCTATGCGCATGGTGACGCCGGACGAAAGCTGACAAGAGATTTGAGCAACCTGATGGCTGCTCTGCATATTTAGTCGATGGTGGACGTGGCGCCTTGGCGCACCAAGCTTCACTACAGTCAGCAATCCGCAGCTACTTTGCTTACGCAGTTACTGAGAGCATCCAACGGCGACGAACGCCGAACTTCTGTCAGTTGAAGTCATTTCCTCAATGTCCGCCATCACTCTCGGTGATGGCCATCGAGCTGTACTAATGACTGTCTGGTCTGCCCCAGCTCCAACAGGAAGTAAGAGGCTGTTTTCTGACAGAAAGCAGTCATGGTCTGAGCAAAAAGTAGGGGACCGCTTTGGCCGGCTTGTAGGCCAGCTCATCATGTGTGCTGGCAGATCGTCGGCCAAAGCAACCAATGAGTAGAGAGGTTCACAATGGCAGGTTTGCTCAGGAGTCCGGACTCGCACCTGTTGCTACTTGATTGCCTGCAATTCGGGTGCGCGGGGCTGCCAACCACCGCCAAGCG
The DNA here is from genome assembly GCF_055597485.1 of Crenobacter sp. CS_VA4. Classification (NCBI taxonomy): domain Bacteria; kingdom Pseudomonadati; phylum Pseudomonadota; class Betaproteobacteria; order Neisseriales; family Neisseriaceae; genus Crenobacter; species Crenobacter sp. CS_VA4. Next base: position 45,418 of record NZ_JBVMAE010000025.1, on the reverse strand, counting down.
CCTTGAAGGCTGCGACCGCTGCGCGTGCTGATTCTGCTTGCGCCTGTGCTTGCGCGTCGGAGGCACGGAGCAAACTTTCATCGGCTTGCAGCACCTCGATCAGGCTGACGACACCCTTTTGATAGGCGGCAAACGAGGCCGACTGGGCGCGGCCAAGCGAGCCCACACCTTTGGCAAGGGCTGCTGCCTGTTCTTCGCGTTTGACCAAGGCCGAGAAAGCGTTTTCCACGTCCTCGGTTGCCTGTAGCACGGCAAGCCGATACGCGGCCAACCTCTCTGCCTCCTGGCCCTTTGCTTGGTCGATCTGCGCGTTGATGCGCCCAAAATCGAACAGACGCCAGCGCAGCCCCAGCACGCCGGTGGCCTGGCTGGCACCACTAGTGAACAGATTACCGGCGGACACTGCCGTCGCACTGCCGATCAGCCCGCTCAGCGAGAGCTTGGGGTAATACTCGGCAATGGCAACGCCAATACGTGCATTCGATGCAGCCAATCGGCGCTCGGCCACGATCAGGTCAGGCCGGCGCCGAAGCAACTCGCCCGGCGATCCGGTGGTGCCAATGCGTGGGGCGACAGGGATGGCACCAACTTCGGCCAGCTCGGCGCGATGCGTGCCGGGTGACGAACCCAGCATCACATCCAATGCGTTCATGGCCGCGTCCAGCCCCGTTTCGAGGACTGGAACGGAGGACTGGACCTGGGCAAGCGCCCCTTCGGCCTGGTTCACCTGCAGTTCGGCCGCCAAACCCTTGCTATATAGCAGCTGGATGGTCTTAAACAGCTCCTGCTGTTTCTGCACCTGTCTCCGGGCCACCTCCAAGCGGGTTTGCAATCCGCGGATGCTGATATAAATGTCGGCGGTCTGGGCCGCTACCGCCAAGCGTGTGGCAGTGGCACCGGCTTCCGAAGCCTGATACTCGGCCAGCGCCGCTTCTCGTCCACGGCGCAAGCCACCAAACAAGTCCAGTTCCCAGCTGGCACCGAGATCGGCCTCGTAGGCATTGCCATAACGGTCGAATCCTGGTTTCGAATTCAAGACTTGCCCCAAGGGCGTTTCAACGGATTGGTAGGCTCTGGCAGCTTGGCCGCTGACATTGCCAGCAGGCAGCAATGCGGCATTGGCCGCCCCCAGGCCCGCCCGCGCTTGAACGACACGAGCGGATGCCTGCGCGAGATCGAGATTCTGTTCCAACGCCAGCATGACGTATCGACTCAGTTGCGGATCACCGAACCCCGTCCACCATGCAGCCAGGTCGGCACTGGTTGACGCATGCCGCTGTTCCACTGAGGCAGCGCCCAGATACCGTTCAGGCATCGGCATGTTGGGCCGGGCATAATCGGGACCAACGGCACAGCCGGTCAACAGACCGGCGGCGATGAGCAAGGCAAGAGGGCGTTTAGCTAGCACGGGCAGGCTCCGAATCAAGATGGACTATAGTGACCATAATACATATTGGTCACTTGTTGTCAATTTTTGAGCGCGTCTGTAAGCTACTGCCCATGAAGAATACACACACATCCCCCGCAGTCGCCCGCGGCCCGGCCGACCACGAAGTACGCGGTCAAATCGTCGCAGCCGCCACCGAGCACTTCAGCCTCTATGGCTACGAGAAGACCACTGTGTCTGACCTCGCCAAGGCTATTGGTTTTTCCAAGGCCTATATCTACAAGTTCTTCGAGTCCAAGCAAGCCATCGGCGAGATGATTTGTGCTAACTGTCTACGCGAGATTGAGAACGATGTCAGAACAGCGGTAGACGCAGTGGAACGACCGCCAGAGAAACTGCGGCGGATGTTTAAAACCATTGTAGAGTCAAGCCTTCGGCTGTTTTTCCAAGATCGTAAACTCTATGAGATCGCCGCCTCTGCTGCCGGTGAACGCTGGCAGGCGACGGTCGCCTACGAAGAGCGCATTCAGGGCTTGCTACAAGACATCGTGCAGCAGGGGCGACTGAGCGGGGACTTTGAGCGCAAGACACCGCTTGATGAAACCGCCAAAGCGATTTACCTGGTGATGCGCCCTTATCTGCACCCGCTGCTGTTGCAATACAACTTCGAGAACACCGAGGAGGCACCCGCGCAACTTTCCAGCCTGGTGCTGCGCAGCCTGTCGCCGTGATGATACAGACGAGTTGTGACCATTGACTAAATTGGTCACAAGAACAATACTGAAAGTCCCGATCACTTCGTCAAAGGGACTTTCATGCTTCGGCATCGCCTTGCTATCTCTACAGTCATTTGTGCTTTGCCGTTTGCCTTGGTCGCTTGCGGCGAAAAAACACAATCCGACCCACGTACCAGCACACCGCTTGTGCGTACCGCCATTGTTCAGGCAACCATCCCTGAATCACGTTCATTTACTGGCACCATAGCCGCCCGGGTACAGAGCGATCTCGGCTTCCGGGTCTCCGGCAAGGTGCTAGAGCGCCTGGTGGACGCTGGGCAAACCGTCAAACGCGGCCAGCCGCTGATGCGGATCGACCCGGTCGATCTGCGGCTTGCCGCCAATGCACAACAGGAGGCGGTTGCCGCAGCGCGAGCACGGGCACAGCAGGCGGCGCAGGACGAAGCCCGTTACCGTGACCTGCGTGGAACCGGTGCGATTTCTGCTTCCGCCTACGACCAGATCAAAGCGGCGGCTGATGCCGCCAAAGCCCAGCTCAGCGCAGCTGAAGCGCAGGCCGACGTGGCCCGCAATGCAAGCCGCTATGCGGAGCTGGTGGCGGATGGCGATGGGGTGGTCATGGAAACGCTGGCCGAGCCCGGCCAAGTCGTCAACGCGGGACAGATCGTGGTGCGTCTAGCTCACGCCGGTCGCCGCGAGGCCGTCATCCAGTTGCCAGAAACCCTGCGCCCTGCAGTCGGTTCCATCGGGCAAGCCACGCTGTTCGGCAAGGAAGACGTCAGCGTTCCGGCCAAACTTCGTCAGCTGTCCGATACTGCAGACCGACTTACCCGCACCTTCGAAGCACACTATGTGCTGGATGGCGAATTGGCCGATGCCCCGTTGGGTGCCACGGTGACCGTCCGGATTCCGGACGGCCGTGCTGCAGTGAACGGCGGCATGCAGGTGCCAATCGGCGCGCTGTCCGACGCAGGCAAAGGGCCGGGAGTATGGGTGATCGATGGTAAGCCGGCTAAGGTTTCCTGGCGGCCGGTCACTGTCCTGCACCTGGGTGACGATGGCGCGCGCATCGCCGGCCAGATCAAGCAAGGCGACCGGATCGTCGCGCTTGGCGCGCACCTGCTACGCGAAGGCGAGCAGATCCGGGTGGCTGACCAAGCCGTCGCCACTGCAGCAGAAGGAGTCAAGCCGTGAGCGAAGGCCGTTTCAACCTATCGGCACTCGCTGTACGCGAACGTGCCGTTACGCTATTCCTGATTCTATTGATCTCGCTGGCGGGGGTAATGTCCTTCTTCAAGCTGGGTCGTGCCGAGGACCCCTCATTCACGATCAAGGTGATGACCATCGTTACCGCCTGGCCCGGCGCTACCGCGCAGGAGATGCAAGATCAGGTGGCCGAGAAGATCGAGAAGCGTCTGCAGGAGCTGCGTTGGTATGACCGTAGCGAGACCTACACCCGTCCTGGACTGGCTTTTACCACGCTGACCTTGCTGGATAGCACCCCTCCGCCGGAAGTGAAAGAAGAGTTCTATCAGGCACGGAAGAAAATTGGAGATGAAGTACAAAATCTTCCTTCTGGCGTGATTGGTCCATTTCTGAATGATGAATATTCTGATGTGACCTTCGCCTTGTTTGCACTCAAGGCCAAGGGTGAACCACAGCGCGTGCTTGTTCGCGATGCGGAAACGCTGCGCCAGCGTCTGCTGCATGTGCCTGGTGTGAAGAAAGTCAATATCGTTGGCGAACAGGCCGAGCGGATCTTTATCGAGTTCTCGCATGATCGCTTGGCCACACTGGGCATCAGCCCGCTGGACGTGTTTGCCGCCCTCAATAGCCAAAATGTACTGACGCCCGCCGGCTCAGTGGAAACCAAGGGACCGCAGGTATTCATCCGCCTGGATGGTGCCTTCGACCAACTGCAGAAAATCCGAGATACGCCGGTGGTGGCGCAAGGCCGCACACTGAAGCTGTCGGACATTGCCACAGTCAAGCGCGGGTACGAAGACCCAGCGACGTTCATGATCCGTAACGGTGGCGAGCCGGCGCTGTTGCTGGGCGTCGTCATGCGCGACGGCTGGAACGGGCTCGACTTGGGTAAGGCGCTGGATAGCGAAGTCGGCGCGATCAACGCAGAGCAACCGCTGGGCATGAGCCTGACTAAAGTGACCGACCAAGCCGTCAACATCAGCTCGGCGGTCGATGAGTTCATGATCAAGTTCTTCGCCGCGGTGCTGGTAGTCATGCTGGTGAGCTTTGTGAGCATGGGCTGGCGCGTGGGCGTCGTAGTTGCCGCGGCCGTACCGTTGACGCTAGCCGTCGTCTTTGCCGTGATGCTGGCAACCGGAAAGAACTTCGACCGCATCACGCTGGGATCGCTGATCCTGGCGCTGGGCCTGCTGGTGGACGATGCCATTATCGCCATCGAAATGATGGTAGTGAAGATGGAAGAAGGCTACAACCGGATCGCCGCTTCGGCCTATGCCTGGAGCCACACCGCAGCACCAATGCTTTCGGGCACGCTGGTCACGGCAGTTGGCTTCATGCCCAATGGCTTCGCCCGATCCACGGCGGGTGAGTACACAAGCAATATGTTCTGGATCGTTGGCATCGCCCTGATCGCCTCGTGGGTGGTCGCGGTGGTGTTCACCCCCTACCTGGGCGTCAAGCTGTTGCCCGACTTCAAGAAGGTCGAAGGCGGTCACGAGGGGATCTACGACACGCCACGCTACAACCGCTTCCGTCAACTGCTGGGGCGCATCATTGCCCGCAAGTGGATCGTCGCCGGCTCGGTGATCGGCCTTTTTGTTGTGTCGGTGCTTGGCATGGCTGTGGTCAAGAAACAGTTCTTCCCGATTTCTGACCGGCCTGAAGTGTTGGTCGAGGTGCAGATGCCCTATGGCACGTCGATCACGCAAACCAGTGCAGCCACCGCGAAGGTGGAGGCCTGGCTGGCCAAGCAGAAGGAAGCCAGGATCGTCACCGCCTACGTCGGCCAGGGTGCGCCACGCTTTTTCTTCTCAGTGGGACCGGAACTACCTGATCCGTCGTTTGCAAAGGTTGTCGTGCGAACGGATAACCAGGATGAGCGTGAAGCACTGAAATACCGACTGAGACAGGCCATCGCCGACGGTCTGGCCCCCGAGGCACGCTTGCGCGTCACCCAACTCGTATTTGGCCCCTATTCGCCATTCCCGGTGGCCTACCGGGTCACCGGCCCCGATCCGGAGGTGTTGCGCAAGGTAGCGACCGAAGTGCAGCAGGTCATGGATGCCAGCCCGCTGATGCGCACAGTCAACACGGATTGGGGAGTACGTGTACCCACGCTGCACTTCACCTTGCAGCAAGACCGGTTGCAGGCGGTGGGTCTGACCTCCAGCGCCGTGGCACAACAACTGCAATTCCTGCTGACCGGGGTGCCCGTCACCGCTGTACGCGAGGACATTCGCACGGTGCAGGTCGTCGCACGCTCGGCCGGTAATGTCCGGCTCGACCCGGCCAAGATTGGCGATTTCACGCTGGCAGGCGCCCATGGGCAGCGTATCCCGCTGTCGCAGGTGGGCAAGGTTGAGGTGCGCATGGAAGAGCCAATCATGCGCCGGCGCGACCGCATGCCGACGATCACTGTGCGGGGCGATATTGCCGAAGGCTTGCAGCCACCGGACGTGTCAACGGCCATTACCAAGCAACTCCAGCCGATCATGGCAAAGCTGCCCAGTGGCTATCACATCGTAGAAGCGGGATCCATCGAGGAATCGGGCAAGGCCACGGTGGCGATGCTGCCGATCTTCCCGATCATGCTCGCCATCACCCTGCTCATCATCATCTTGCAAGTGCGTTCAATCGCAGGAATGGTGATGGTCTTCCTCACCAGCCCGCTGGGGCTGATCGGTGTGGTGCCGACGTTGCTGCTGTTCCAGCAGCCCTTCGGCATCAATGCGCTGGTCGGCCTGATTGCACTGTCGGGCATCCTGATGCGCAACACGCTGATCTTGATCGGACAGATCCGTGAAAACGAAAAGGCTGGGCTAGATCCATTCCGTGCAGTGGTCGAAGCGACCGTGCAGCGTGCGCGGCCGGTGATCCTGACTGCACTGGCGGCGATCCTGGCGTTCATCCCGCTGACCCATTCGGTGTTCTGGGGAACGCTTGCTTACACACTGATCGGCGGCACCTTCGCCGGGACGATCCTGACCCTGGTATTCCTGCCGGCAATGTATTCCATCTGGTTCAAGATCCGGCCCGCCAGCGTCAGCCGAGCTTTGGCGGAAGAACCGGTGTGAAGATGGGCCGCCAAGGCGGCCTGTCCTGAGTTGCGCAATCGCTATCTTTCTATATCGAAACGGAAATCCCATGAAAAGTTCGACTGTTGTCGTCATCACAGGTGTGTCGTCTGGTATCGGACGAGCCACCGCAGAGAAGTTCGCCCAGCGGGGCTGCCGCGTATTTGGCACGGTGCGCAATACGGCAAAAGCCCAGGCAATACCTGGTGTCACTCTCATCGAGATGGACATCCGTGACGAAGCGTCAATTCAACGTGGCATCCAGATCATCATCGATCAAGCCAAGCGCATCGACGTGCTGGTCAACAGTGCGGGCGTAACCCTGCTCGGTGCGATGGAAGAAACATCGATTGCCGAAGCCCAGACACTGTTCGACACCAACCTCTTCGGCCTCTTGCGCACGATCAAGGCGGTGCTGCCGCACATGCGCGCGCAGCGTTCCGGCCGCATCGTCAACGTCAGTTCGGTGCTGGGTTTTCTGCCTGCGCCGTACATGGCGCTCTATTCGGCGTCCAAGCATGCCGTTGAAGGGCTGTCCGAGACCCTGGATCACGAGGTACGCCAATTCGGCATTCGCGTAGCGCTGGTCGAACCCTCTTTTACCAAAACCAACCTGGATATCAATGCGCCACAGACGGCTTCCAGAATCTCCGACTACGACGTAGAGCTCGGCGTCGTTTCCCAGGCCATTCAAAACAATGTCCAAAAAGCACCCAATCCCGATGGAGTCGCCTCCACGATTGTTGATGCCGCGTTGGACGTTTGGAAGATGCGCCATACGCCCAAGGGCGAGGCCTCTCTTCTGGCCAAGTTGCGCCGCTTCATGCCCGCTGGCCCGGTCGAGAAGGGCCTAAGGAAAACGTTTGGATTGGTGTGAATCGATCCCGACCTTCTCACAGTGGCAAGCACCTCAACGAGCTTGGCGCTGAGGGACCGAGCGAACCAAATGACCAGAAGAGCCTCATGACAGACTCAGACACCAAAACCATCATGTCCTCGCGCGCCAGCATGGAACAGGCTCTGCCAAGCATGTCCCCCAGCACCGCCTCACCTTGGCCGGTGTTCTGGGTGGCCAGCGTGGCTGTGTTTCTTGTTTCCATGGACGGCACCATACTGTTCGCAGCCTTCAGTGCCTTGCGGGCAGGTTTCCCGCAGGCAACTGCGGCAGACCTCTCGTGGGTACTCAATGCCTACACCGTGGCCTATGCCGCGATGCTGATCCCCGCCGGCGGATTGGCAGACAAGCATGGGCGCAAGAAGGTATTTCTCGTTGGTGTTGCACTGTTTCTGGTGGCTTCTGTTGCCTGTGGCTTGGCGGTCAGTGTGGGGTGGCTTGTCGCGGCCAGAGTACTGCAGGCCATTGGTGCTGCATTGCTGACTCCCGCATCACTCTCACTCGTGCTAGCGGCGTTCCCGACAAGCAAACGTGCTGTGGCTGTCAGCCTATGGGGCGCGGTTGGTGGTCTGGCGGCAGCAGTCGGTCCCAGCCTGGGGGCATTCGTGATCGCATCGCTCGGGTGGCAGTGGGCGTTCTACCTGAATGTGCCGATGGGCATTCTTGCCATCTGGCGCGGTGCAACATTGCTGCCGGAAATGAAGCAGTCTACCGAGGGGCGTCCACTGGATCTGGTAGGCATGAGCTTGCTGATCGTCGGTATCGGCGCACTGGCGCTGTCTATCGTGCAAGCTGAGTCGCTTGCCTGGTCACGCCATGAGTTGCTGGGTGTTGCAGGCATTGGGCTAGTGTGCGTCCTCGGATTTGTCGCCTGGGCTCGGGTTACCACAGCGCCACTGGTGGACTTGGGTTTGTTTCGCAACGCCACATACCGTTACGTCAATCTCGCAACGTTGAGCTTCGGCATCGCGTTCTCGATGATGCTTTTCGCCTTCTTTTTTTACATGAAGTCGATCTGGCACTATTCGCTGCCACTGGCGGGCTTGGCGATGGCCCCCGGACCGCTGCTGGTGATTCCGGTTGCAGCGATGTCGGGCCGAATAGCGAGTCGGCATGGTCACCGTCCGCTGCTGGTAGTGGGAGGTCTGGTCTACGCCGCCAGTGCACTGTGGTTCTTGTTGGTGCCTGGTACTAAGCCCGCGTATCTGACCGACTGGCTACCAGGCATGCTGTTCAGTGGCCTAGGCGTGGGCATGGTGTTGCCATCGCTGTCGGGGGCTGCGGTCAGCCACTTACCCTCCAGCCATTACGCCGTAGGCGGTGCCATTAATCAGGCGATACGACAAATTGGTTCAGTCATGGGTGTCGCCCTCACTGTGCTACTGCTTGGCAGCGCCGGTTTGCAACGTGCCGACTTCAATGCCGTCTACCTGTGCCATATGGGCTTGGCACTTCTGACTGCAGCCTTGTGCCTCCCCGTTAACACTTTGTCCGTAGCTATCGCAAAAGCTCGTGTCTCCGACTCGGGTCAAAAAACCAAAGGGTGAAGTCTTGGGCAAACCGTATCGGAGGCATCGATGGAAACAATCAGAAACTACTTGTCTGAGAAAATCCGTAGACGACACTGAGAATCCAGTGTCCGGTTTCTGCTCAGGATCGGACTCATCCATCCACCGGTTGAATCCGCACCCGATAAGCGGCCCCCCCCCAAGGCAAGCTGCCGTTGTATGACCGATCAGTAGACGACTGAGCACCGGTTAACGCGCACCAAAATATGAGGCCTCATGGGCCTCATTTGTTTTACTGGATCACGCAGCCCGTCATGCCAAAGGCATGTCAGACTTCATTGCCTCGTGACAGACTTTATTCTTTTGGATCAGTTGAGCCGCTCACGGCCAAGATATGCAACCGCATCGAACATTGGCAGCGAGAACGTGACATGTCTTTCGACTGCGATGCAACGATGATGAAAGCACGGTCCTACACCGCAACCCTTTGGAGAACACCATGCAACGCTTCATCGACAAAACCATCTTGATCACCGGCGGCACCAGCGGTATCGGCCTCGCCACCGCCCAGGCCTTCGCCGCCGAGGGTGCCCGCGTCGTCATCACCGGCCGCGACGCCGCCGCGCTGGAACAGGCCCAGGCCACGCTGGGCGAGTCCGCGCTGGCCATCCGCAATGAAACCGGCGCGCCGGGCGCCGCCCACGCCCTGGCGGCAACGTTGGCCGAACGCGACATCCGGCTCGATGCCGTCTTCATCAATGCCGGCATGGCCAAGTTTGCCGCCCTCGCCGACGTCAGCGAAGCCCTCTGGGACGACAGCTTCAACGCCAACGTCAAGGGCGCCTTCTTCCAGATCCAGGCGCTGCAATCGCTACTCAACCCGGGTGCATCCATCGTGCTCAACGGCTCGATCAACGCCCACATCGGCATGCCGAACTCGTCGGTGTACGCGGCGAGCAAGGCGGCGCTGATCTCGCTGGCCAAGACCTTGTCGGCCGAACTGCTGCCGCAGGGCGTGCGGGTCAACGTCGTCAGCCCCGGCCCTATCCACACCCCGTTGTACGGCAAGCTGGGGCTCGATGCCGCCACGCTGGACGCCACGGCCGCCCAGATCCTGGCACAGGTGCCGCTCGGGCGATTCGGCAAGCCCGAGGAAGTGGCCGTGACCGTGCTGCACCTGGCGTCGGCCGAATCGGCCTTCATCGTCGGCACCGAGATCGTCATCGACGGTGGCATGAGCCAGCTCTAGCGCGTCGGCGGACGCATCCGTGTCAGGCTGCGCGAAACGAAGAGCCTCCCCGCGAGGCTCTTTCTTTGCGCCCCCCACTCCTGCCTTGCCGTACGACGGGTTCTGCCTGCAGCAGCGCCGGCGAGCACGATCGTTTCATTGGTTTTTGGCAACGACACTACCCGCTTCAGCCGGCACCACCATGCAAAAAGCCACGGCCTGCCGTGGCTTTTTGCTGGGGAAAGGTCTAGCCCTGCGCAGATCTCGCCTAAGGCCCGCGGTGCGTTTGCCCGCTGCGCAAGAATCGGATTGAAGCGGAGGGCAGGATCGGCAACACTGGGCAGCTAGCCCATCTGCCGCGAGGTCATCCATCGTGCCCGGTTTTACCGTCGCCCTTCCCCGCTCGTTTCGCCGCCAAGAGGTGCTCGCCTTTCACGGCCGGGACACCCTGCACACCGCAGAACGCGTCACCGGCCAGCGCATCGAGAAAGGGCTGATTCTACAGGGCCGTCCCGGAGTCCTGACCATCGAGCTTACCGAGACGGCGGCAAACTGCCGCTTCGATAGCGATGGCGGGCAAGACGCGGTGCCGATTCCGGCACTCGCCACCATCGTCGAGCGGATGCTGGGGCTGCACCTCGAGCCGGAGCACTTCGAGTCCCGCTTCGGCGATGACCCGGTGTTGGGGCCGGTGATCGCGGCCCAACGCGGTCTACGCATTCCGCAGGCAGCCACGCCGTTTGAAGCCTTGACCTGGGCCATCACCGGCCAGCAGATCAATCTGGCCTTGGCGATCAGCCTGCGCCGCCGTCTGATCGAACGCGCCGGGCGGCTGCACTCGAGCGGTTTGTGGTGTTACCCGGAGGCCGAGCAGTTGGCCGAAGTGAGCCCGGACGAGCTGGGCCGGCTCAAGTTCAGCCGCGCCAAGAGCGAGACGCTGGTACGGGTGGCGCACCTGGTCGCGGAGGGTGCCCTTTGCCTCAATAAGCTGATCGGCGAGGACATCGCCACCGCCAGCCATAAACTGACTGCCATAAAGGGTATCGGCCCGTGGACGGCGCACTACACGCTGCTACGGGGCCTGGGGATGGCGGATTGCTCGCTGCATGGCGATGTCGCGGTACGCAATGCGCTGACGACGCTGACCGCTAGCCCGGAGCGCCTGGATCAGGTGGAGGCCGAGCGGCTCCTCGAACGCTATGCGCCGTTTCGCTCGCTCGCGGCGGCACACCTGTGGACGAGTATCACCAAGGCGGGGGCGTAGGCCTGCATCGAGCCGGCCAGCAGCGCGCCTCCGAGAAACAGGCCCGTCAGGATGCGCCGAAGCGCAACCTCAGTGCGCCTCGCCGACGGCCGGGCCGCTCAAGGCGTCCGGCGGCATCGCCAGCGCACGCACCACCGCCTGCGCCTGGGCGAACTCGGCACTGCCGACCATCTGCTGCCAGTCGGCGACCTTGCCCTTGCCGGCCATTCGCGCCAGGCGTTCGGCCAACTTCGGCGGCGTCGGCGCGCTCAATTCGGTGAGTACCTGGTCGGCGAGGTCCGGCCGGTTGCAGACCAGCGCCATGTCGCAGCCGGCGACAAACGCCGCCTCGGCGCGCGCGGTGATGCCGCCGACACCGGCCGCCCCTTCCATGCACAGGTCGTCGGAGAAGATCACCCCGTCGTAGCGCAGCTCGCCGCGCAGGATCTCCTGCAGCCAGCGGTGCGAGAAGCCGGCCGGCTGGCCGTCTACTTCCGGGTAGACCACGTGTGCCGGCATTACCGAGGTCAGGCCGCTTTGGGCCAACTTGGCGAACGGCACCAGGTCGTCGGCGCGCAGCTGGTCGAGCGTGCGCGGGTCGACCGGTATCTCGTGGTGGCTGTCACCTTCCACCCAGCCATGGCCGGGGAAGTGCTTGCCGCAGGTGGCCATGCCGCCGCGTGCCAAGCCCTTCTGCAGCGCCTGCGCCAGTTCGCTGACGATGTACGGGTCGCGGTGGAAGCTGCGGTTGCCGATCACCGCGCAGCGCTCCCAGTCGAGGTCGAGCACCGGCGTAAACGACAGGTCGACGCCGCAGGCGCGCAGCTCGGCGGCCAGCACGTAGCCGACCGTTTCGGCCAGGACCTTGGCCTGATCCGGACTGTCGGCCCAGATGTCGCCGAGCACGCGCATCGGCGGCAGGCGGGTGAAACCATAGAGGAAGCGCTGCACCCGGCCACCCTCGTGGTCGGCGGCGATTAACAACGCCGGGCTACGCAAGGCGTGAATTTCGGCGGTCAGTGCGCGCAGCTGCTCGACGTCCTGGAAGTTGCGGCGGAACAGGATCACCCCGCCGACCAGCGGGTGGCGCAGGCGCTCGCGCTCGGCGTCAGTCAGGGTGAGGCCCGCGACATCGACCATCAACGGGCCGCGCGGCAGGTGCAGAGTGTTTGTCATGGGGGAAGTTCCAATTCGTTTTTGCCCACAGAAGCCACGGAAAGAAAGCTCTTCCCTTGCTCATCGGCCTTTGCCGATAGTTTTGTCTGTATTTTTAGCTTCGCAGAAACTTCGCCTTCGGCTCGTTTTCTGTGGCAAAAAAAATCAATCCGTTTCGGCCACCACGAACGCCAGCGCATGCTCGCTCTCGTCGCTGATCGACAGGTGCAAGCGGCCGACGCCGTGTTCGGCCAACCATTGCTGCAAGGGTTCGGCCAGCGCAAAGCCCGGTTTGCCGAGCGCATCCTTGGTCACCGTGATCGCGGTCAGCAGCACCGGCGCGCGGATGCCGGTGCCGAGCGCCTTGCCGAGTGCTTCCTTGGCGGCAAAGCGCTTGGCGAGGAAACGCGCCGGGTCGGGCGCCGCGGCGTAGTCGGCCAGCTCGTCGACCGCCAGGATGCGCCGTGCCGCTACATCGCTGCCGTGCCGCTCGACCAGTTGGCCGAAGCGAGCGATCCGCGCGATATCGGTGCCGATGCCGTAGATCATGCCCTGTTCCGCTTAACGCAGCGCGTCGCGCCGGCCCTCGAGCATCAGCTGCTTCATCTCGCGCACCGCCTGCGGGAAGCCGACAAACAGCGCGTGGCTCACGATGGCGTGGCCGATGTTCAGCTCGGCGATCTCGTTGATCGCGGTGACCGGCTTGACGTTGTGATAGGACAGGCCGTGGCCGGCGTTGACCACGTGGCCGATGTGCGCGCCGAACACCGCCGCCTCGGTGATGCGTACCAGCTCGGCGTCGCGCTCGGCGGCGGTGTGGGCGTCGGCGTAGCGGCCGGTGTGCAGCTCGATCACCCCGGCACCGGCGTCGCGTGCCGCCTCGATCTGCGCATGGTCCGGGTCGATGAACAGTGACACGCGGATGCCGGCGTCACACAGGGCGCGGGTGAAATCGCGCACCTGCTCGAAGTAGCGGATCACGTCGAGGCCGCCCTCGGTGGTCAGCTCTTCACGCTTTTCCGGCACCAGGCAGACGTCTTCCGGCTGCACCTTAAGGGCATTGGCGAGCATTTCCTCGGTCAGCGCCATTTCCAGGTTCATCCGGGTCTTGATCACCTGCTTCATCGCCCAGACGTCGTCGTCCTGGATGTGGCGGCGGTCTTCGCGCAGGTGCAGGGTGATCAGGTCGGCGCCGGCGGTTTCCGCCACCAGAGCGGCCTCGACCGGGCTCGGGTAGCGGGTGCCGCGCGCCTGGCGCAGCGTGGCGACGTGGTCGATGTTGACGCCTAACAGAATCATGGAATGTTCCTTCGGTTTTACGATGGCCAGGCTGCGCAAGGATGGAGGCGTCAGTCGGATAGGCCACTGATCGTCTGCAGTAGCTCGCGGGTGGCGAGGCGGCAGTCGAATAACTGTTTGTTGAGCCACAGCCGGGTCAGCCGGCGCGCGGCGCGGCGGGTGGCCGGCTCGCTGAAATCGTCGGCGGCCAGCGCCAGCAGCACGGCGCCGGGCACCACTTCCGATTCGGCCATCACGGTACGCTCGTTGAGCGGCTCGGGCAAGCCGTCGGCCTGACAGACATAACCCTGCTCGGCCTCGATCGGCCGGCCGGACACGTCGCGGTCAAACGTCGGCGTATAGCCGAGCGATGCGAGCAAGGCCAGCTCGAAGCGGCGCAGCACGGTGGACAGCTCGTCGCCGGCGCCGAGCGCGCGCACCGCGCGATCATAGGCGAAGTAGAGTGCTGGATGCGGGTCGTCGCGGGCGGTCAGCTTCACCACCAGCTCGTTCAGGTAGAAGCCGGACAACAGGGTCAGGCCGGACAGCTGCGCCACCCCGCCCTGCCAGTCGGCCGAATGCAGCGTGCGCAGTTCGGTCTTGCCGAACCAGGCCAGCTCCAGCGGCGCAAACGGCATCAGCACGCCGCGCAGCGTCGACTGCGGACGACGGGCGCTGCGTGCGATCAGCGTCAGCCGGCCGTAATCGCGCGTCAGCACCTCGATCAGCAGGCTGGTTTCGCGCCACGGCTGCGACATCAACACATAGCCCGGCTGGCGGTCGATCTTGCCCGGTTGGCTCATCGGATGGCAGGAAAAGGAATGGGAGAAAAAGACGGGGTGGCACAGGATTCGGCCAACCTCGGATCAAGGTTGGCCGAAGCGGCTCAGCTCAGGCCGAAGTCCTTGAGGAAACGGACGTCGTCGGCCCAGCCGGACTTCACCTTGCCCCAGACCTTGAGGTAGACCTTACGGTCGAACATCTGCTCCATGTCGAGGCGCGCCTCAGTGGAGATCTTCTTGAGCTTCTCGCCGCCCTTGCCGATCAGGATGCCCTTCTGGCTCTCGCGATCGACCAGCACGGCGATGTGGATCCGGTACATCTCGCCGTCCACTTCCCACAGCTCGACCTCGACGTTCATCGCGTACGGCAGCTCTTCGCCGAGGTAGCGGAACAGCTTCTCGCGCACGATTTCGGTGGCGAGGAAGCGCTCGCTCTTGTCGGTGACCATGTCTTCCGGGTAGAGCGGCGGCGATTCCGGCAGGTGCGGGCGCACCTTGTCGAGCAGTTCGGCCAGACGCTGACCGTGCTTGGCGCTGACCACCTCGACGTCGGCAAAGGCGAACTCGGCCTGGCACTCTTCGATAAAGGCGAACAGCTCGGCCTTGTCCTTGACCTTGTCGACCTTGTTGACCACCAGGATCACCGGACGGTGCTTCGGCAGCAGCGCGATCACCTCGCGGTCGGCGCCGGTCAGCCGTTTCGCTTCCAGCACGAACAGCACACAGTCGACGTCGGACAGGGTTTCTTTGACGCTCTGGTTGAGCACGTCGTTCAGCGCGTTGCGGTGAAAGGTCTGGAAGCCCGGCGTGTCGACGAAGATGAACTGCGCGGAGGCTTCGGTATGGATGCCGTTGACGCGGTGCCGGGTGGTCTGCGCCTTTTTCGAGGTGATGCTGACCTTCTGGCCGATCAGGTGGTTCATCAGCGTCGACTTGCCGACGTTCGGCCGGCCGACGATGGCAACGAAGCCACAGTGGTAATGCATGTCCATCATTTCTTGCCCTGCGGGTAACGGGCGGCGAGGCGCTCTAGCGCGACCTCGGCCGCCTGTTGTTCGGCGGCGCGGCGGCTGCCGCCCTCACCGGTGGTTTCAATCGCCAGTTCGCCCAGGTCGCATTCGACCTTGAACCACTGCTCGTGCGCCTCGCCGGTCTGGGCGAGGATGCGGTATTTCGGCAGCGCGAAGTGGCGCGCCTGCAGCGCCTCCTGCAGCCGGGTCTTGGCGTCCTTCGCCTGCTTGGTCGGGTCGATGGTGGCAACGCGTTCGGCGAACAACCGGCGCACCACCTGTTCGGCCTCGGCAAAGTCGGCGTCGAAGCTGACCGCGGCGAAGGTGGCCTCGAGCGCATCGGCGAGGATGGACGGGCGGTTGAAGCCGCCGCTTTTCAGTTCGCCCTCGCCGAGGGACAGGTCGTCGCCGAGCTTCAAGAGCTGGGCGATTTCGGCCAGGGTGTTCTGGTTGACCAGGTTGGCCCTAAGGCGCGACAACTCGCCCTCGGTCAGCTTCGGGAAGGCGTCGTACAGCATCCGCGCCACGGTGTAGTTGAGGATGCTGTCGCCGACGAACTCGAAGCGCTCGTTGTTGGGCGAGCCGTAGCTGCGGTGCGTCAGCGCCTGACGCAACAGTTCCGGCTGGCGGAATGAATAATCCAGCGCCGTCTGCAGGCGCTGGAATCGGCTGAAGTCTTTCACGTATTTACGGTGTACTAGCGGTTAGCCGGCCGGCGATCAAAACGATCGCCCACCGACGTTGGCAAAAAGCCAAGGGTTGCGGCCACAGGACGGATGGTTTGATCCTGCGCCCGGCCCTTGCCAGCCGTGGTCTCGCTTGGCCGAACTAAGCCCAGCGGACGGCGCGCATCAGCGCGCCCCCCAGAAGCTCACTATGCACCGACCAGCTTGAGCAGCCCGGCCAGTACAATGCCCAGCGCCATGACGCCAACCATCATATTAATGACCGTCAGACCTTGCTGACGGCGAATCGTCGTTGCTTTCATCAGAATATTCGTCTCAATGGATTCGGGTGCCGATGCGCGAGAAGTCGCTGAAGTTCATCCAGATCAGGAAGGCCTTGCCGACCATCAGCTTGTCGTCGACGAAGCCCCAGTAGCGGCCATCCAGGCTGTTGTCGCGGTTGTCGCCCATCATGAAGTAGTGACCGGCCGGCACCTTGCAGGTGAACCCGCCATCATCATAGCTGCAGTTGTTGCGGTACGGAAAATCCTGCACCTGGCCTAGCGAGACCGGCGGGAATTCCGGGATGTCCAGGGTCTTGTAGGTCTTGCCGCCCACCGTTTCCTTGAACTGCTGGTTGTGGATCATCGCGAGGCCGCGTTCCAGGTAGTCGTAGCTGCCGTCGTCGACGGTGTCCACCGGCTTGCCGTTCACCGTCAGGCGCTTTTTGCGGTACTCGACGGTGTCACCGGCCAGACCGATCACGCGCTTGATGTAGTTGACCTTCGGATTGGGCGGGAAGTTGAACACCACCACGTCGCCGCGCGCGACCTTGTCCATCGGCACGACCACATTGTTCAGCACCGGCACGCGGATGCCGTAGGTGAACTTGTTGACCAGGATGAAGTCGCCGACCACCAGGCCCGGGCGCATCGAGCTCGACGGAATCTGGAACGGCTCGACCAGGAAGGAGCGCAGCAGGAACACCACCAGGATCACCGGGAAGAAGCCGCGCGAGTAGTCGACGAAGTGGCCGGCTTCGCGGCCTTCGGCGGCGCGCTTCTTGGCCAGCATGAACTTGTCGATCGCCCAGACGATGCCGGTGATCACCACGAAGATCAGCATCACCGCGCTGAAGCTCATCAGGTCGGACAGCATGACGAAGCCGCCGATCACCAGCGCGAGGTAGCCCCACTGGATCGACGCCGGATAGTCCTTGGCGCCCGGCTGCTTCTTGCCGCCCAGCATGATCAGCACCAGACCGATCACCGCCGCGGCCGTCCCTACCCAGAACAGATTTTCGCCCACTTATTTGTCCCCCACTTGCAGAATGGCCAGGAAGGCCGTCTGCGGAATTTCCACGTTGCCGACTTGTTTCATCCGTTTCTTACCGGCTTTCTGCTTCTCGAGCAGCTTCTTCTTCCGGGTGATGTCGCCGCCGTAGCACTTGGCCAGCACGTTCTTGCGCAGCGCCTTGATCGTTTCGCGCGCGATGATCTGGCTGCCGATCGCCGCCTGCACCGCGATGTCGAACATCTGGCGCGGGATCAGTTCGCGCATCTTCGCCGCCAGCGCACGGCCGCGGTACACCGAGGTCTGGCGGTGCACGATCAGGCTCAAGGCGTCGACCTTCTCGCTGTTGACCAGGATATCGAGCTTGACCAGATCGGCCGTCTGGAATTCCTTGAACTCGTAGTCGAGCGAGGCGTAGCCGCGGCTGGTGGATTTCAACTTGTCGAAGAAGTCCATCACCACTTCGTTCATCGGCAGCTCGTAGGTCAGCATCACCTGACGGCCCATGTACTGCATATTGCGCTGCACGCCGCGCTTCTGATTGCACAGCGTCATCACCGCGCCGACGAATTCCTGCGGCACCAGGATGGTCGAGGTGATGATCGGCTCGCGGATCTCGTCGATCTTCGACAGGTCCGGCAGCTTGGAGGGGTTCTCTACCTCGAGCAGCGTGCCGTCCTTCATCAGCACCTCGTACACCACCGTCGGCGCGGTGGTGATCAGGTCCATGTCGAACTCGCGCTCGAGACGCTCCTGCACGATCTCCAGGTGCAAGAGGCCCAGGAAGCCGCAGCGGAAGCCGAAGCCCAGCGCCTGCGACACTTCCGGCTCGTACTTCAGCGCCGCGTCGTTCAGCTGCAGCTTTTCCAGCGCGTCGCGCAGCGACTCGTAGTCGTGCGATTCCACTGGGTAGAGACCGGCGAAGACCTGGGATTGCACCTCCTTGAAGCCAGGCAGCGGCTCGGCGGCCGGATTGGTGGAAAGCGTGATGGTATCGCCGACCTTGGCCGACTTCAGTTCCTTGATGCCGGCAATCACGAAGCCCACTTCGCCGGCGTTCAGGTTCGGGCGCTGCACCGATTTCGGGGTGAACACGCCGACCTGTTCGCACAGGTGCTCGGCGCCGGTCGCCATGAACTTGATCTTGTCCTTCGGCTTGAGACTGCCGTCGATCACTCGCACCAGCATCACCACGCCGACGTAGTTGTCGAACCACGAGTCGACGATCAGCGCCTTGAGCGGGCCGTCCGGGTTGCCCTTCGGCGGCGGGATCTTGGCGATGACGGTCTCGAGGATGTCCTCGATGCCGATGCCCGACTTGGCCGAGGCGCGCACCGCGTCGGTCGCCTCGATGCCGATGATGTCCTCGATCTCCTGCGCGACGCGCTCGGGTTCGGCGGCCGGCAGGTCGATCTTGTTGAGCACCGGCACCACTTCCACGCCCAGGTCGATCGCGGTGTAGCAGTTGGCGACGGTCTGCGCCTCGACGCCCTGCGAGGCGTCGACCACCAACAGTGCGCCTTCGCAGGCGGACAGCGAGCGCGACACTTCGTAGGAGAAGTCGACGTGGCCCGGGGTGTCGATCAGGTTCAGGTTGTAGACCTGACCGTCGCGCGCCTTGTAGGTCAGCGCCGCGGTCTGCGCCTTGATGGTGATGCCGCGCTCTTTCTCGATGTCCATCGAGTCAAGCACCTGCGCGCTCATTTCACGCAGTTCGAGCCCGCCGCAGAACTGAATAAAGCGGTCGGCCAGCGTCGATTTGCCGTGGTCGATATGAGCGATGATCGAGAAATTGCGAATGTGGTTCATGCGGTCACACAAAAGTTAAGGGCACGAAACCGTGCCCTTCATGTCCTGTAATGGCGGGAATTTTAACGGATTTCGTCAAGATGTGCAGCCAAGCTGTCGGTGTTCAGGTGCCAGTGGCAGATTTCGGTCTCGCCATCCATCAGTACCGGCACCAGTTCGTTGAAGCGTTCCTCCAGCACCGGGTCGCTATCGACGTCGATCACGTCCAGCGCAAAACCGAACCGCGCCTGCCACGGCGCGAGTTCGGCCAACATGTGATGGCACAGGCTACAGTACTCGCGAAAGTACAGGGTCAGCGTCACTGGCTCTCCCCGACCGGCAGCGCCACGAACAGCGCGCCACCCTCACGCATGATCTGCAACGCGACCGAACTGCCCTTCTTGGCGTTGTTGATCGCGCTGAACAGCTGCTTGGCGTTGGTCAGCTGCTCGCCGCCGACGCCGACGATCACATCGCCTGGCTGGATGCCGGCGCGCTGCGCCGCCGGGTTGGCACGCTGCACCAACAGGCCGAACGGCACGCCGAGGCGTCGCTGCAGCTGCGCGTTCAGTTCGCTGACCACCAGGCCGACCTGGCTCATCGTCTGCTCGGCCGGCTCAGCCGCCTTGGGCTGGTTGGTTTCGCGCGCGGCCAGCTTCGGATCGCCGTCCTTCAGTTCTTCGGCCACGACGACGACGCTGCGGCTGGCGCGGTTGCGCCACACGTCCAGCATCACCGGCTTGCCCGGGGCGATGCCGCCGATCGCGCGTTGCAGGTCGGCGCCGGACAGGATGGGCTGGCCGTCGACCTTCAGCAGGATGTCGCCCGGTTTCAGGCCGGCCTTGTCGGCCGGGGCACCTTTTTCGACATTGGTCACCAGCGCGCCGTTCGCCTGCGCCAGGCCGAACGAGGCAGCTAGCGCCTTGTTGACCTCCTGGGTGGTCACGCCGATGCGGCCGCGGCTGACCTTGCCCTTGCTCTTGAGCTGGTCGGCCACGTTCATCGCCACGTCGATCGGAATCGCGAACGAGATGCCCATGAAACCGCCCGAACGGCTATAGATCTGCGAATTGATGCCGACCACCTGACCGTTCAGGTTGAACAGCGGTCCGCCCGAGTTGCCCGGGTTGACCGCGGCGTCGGTCTGGATGAATGGCACGTAGCTCTCATCCGGCAGGCTGCGGCCCTTGGCCGAGACGATGCCGGCGGTCACCGAGTTGTCGAAGCCGAACGGCGAGCCGATCGCCACCACCCACTCGCCCACCTTCAGGGTGCTGGCGTCACCGAGTCTCACCACCGGCAGGTTGCCGTCGTTGATCTTCAACAGCGCCACGTCGGTGCGCGCATCCGAGCCGATCAGCTTGGCCTTGTACTCCCGCTTGTCGGTCAGCGTGACGGTAATCTCGTCGGCCTTGGCGACCACGTGCGAGTTGGTCAGCACATAGCCGTCCTTGGAGATGATGAAGCCCGAGCCGAGCGACATCGCCTGGAACTCGCGCTGCTGGCGCGGCGCGTAACGGCGGAAGAACTCGAAGAACGGGTCGCCGGCCAGTTCATCGGGCACCTCGGCCACTGACTCCTTGACCGTCTGCTTGGTGCTGATGTTGACGACGGCACGGCCTTCGTCCTGCACCAGCTGGGTAAAATCGGGAAGGCTAGCGACCGCAGCGACGGCCACCTGTGGGCCGAGCGCCACGGTGGATGCCAGAACGGCGGTTACGATCAGCTTCTTGATCGGCATGGTCTCTCCGGGGTTAAGGCAAGGACATCGATTCGTTCGGTGATGACGGGTTGAAACAGCGAACGTTGACCGAAGCCGCGCGAGGCGCGCCGCACCGCGAGCAGCGCGGCGGCAAAACCAGCCAGGCCGGCGAGCACCGATACGGTCTCGCCAGCCAGCGCGCCGAGGGCGGCGCCGGCGAACAGGCCGGCCAGCGGCACAAGATACATCAAGAGCGCGCTGCCCAGCATGCCCCGCTCGGGAATGGACACGGTCACCCAGTCGCCGACCGCGGCGTCGAGCGGGTTGCGGACCTCAAAAGACCGGTCACCGGTGCTGAACATCCGGGCGATCGACAGCGAGCGGCAGCCGTGCACCGGGTCGCACTGCCCGCACGGGGTGTGTGGGCGCGGCTCGACCCAGACGTGGCCGCGTTCGACCCGCACCACCCGCGCCTGGGTTTCGATCATTTCAGGCTGACCCTGATCGAGCGCAGCAGGCTGACCAGGCTTTGCTCCGGCATGTCGCCGACCAGGGTCAGCTGCAGATTGTCGACGTTATGCGAAGCGATCGACAGCGCCCCCTGCACCACGCCTGCGCGGTCGGGACGCGGGTCGCCTGCCTGCGGCTCGACGAACAGCGACAGCATCACCAGCCCGTCCGTATACATCAGGTGACGGGCCTTGTCGCCGCTAGGCATGGTGCGTTCGACCGCGCGCAGCAGCCTGAAGCCCGTCGGCAGGCCGGCAACGTCGACCGACGTCGCGATCTGCGGCGCCGACGCGGCCGGCGGCTGGACGCCGACGTGCTGGGTGTAGCTGAGCTTGTAGCGGGGCTTGAACAAGGACCTGTCCTTCGGTGCCGTCTGATCGACGTCCGTGAAGGTGTACTGCTCGGCCACTTCGGTGCTGCGCGGCGGCAGCAGCACCGTCTTCAGCGGCAGGCCGGTGACGGTGTCGAGACAGAAACGCTGGCTGTAGCGCAGCCCGTCGTTCGGCTTGAGTAGGTACCAGTCGCAATCGTGACGCGCCACCCGGTCGCTACCCAGGCGCTTGATTGAATACGATGCCGCCAGGCTATCGACATCGTCCGTCAGCATCGCCGGGAACAGACGCCGCGCGCTGACCCGGGCTGCAGCCAGCGAGCGGGCATCCGGCGCGAAATAGGTGACCTCGTTGCCTTGGACCACGATTTCGCGCGGCAACCCGTCGAGCGACTCGCGCCGCTCGGTCAGTTGGTTATCGATCACGCCACGGTACACCCGGAAGGTCTCCAGCGCGCCGCTCATCTGGTGCAGATAGGTTCCGCTGAGCGGCTGTTGGTGGCCGGCCTGCGCGGCCTTGCGCAGCGGCTGCCAGTCGTCGCCGGCATGCGCGACCAGGGCGACGCCGAGCAACACGCCGCCCGTGATACAGCTGAAGCGATGCATCAGTGGCGACCTCCGCTACCCAGGGCAACGCGCATCACGTTAGGGTCGGAAGACATTTCCTGATGGGCCATCAGATAGGGATCGTCGCGCTCCGGCGTCACCTGCTGCACTTCCGGCGTGTTGGCGGCGACCAGCACAGCATGCGGCGCCCCCGCACTGCCCAACTGCTGCCATGCCACCACCGCGGCGAAAGTGACACTGGCGGCCAGCGCGGCGGCGCCGAGCTGGCGCGTGCGGATTTGGCCGAACCAGCGACGCGGTGCCAGAACGGTTGGCTCGTCGGCCAACCGTTCTGCCACCTGTTGGCGGACACTTACCGACAGGATCGTGTTGGCGCGCATCGCGTCCCCGATCAGGTGATAACTGTCCCATACCTCTTTCAGCGACTCGTCGCTACCGAGTGCTGTGACGACCTTGGCGGCCTCATGTCCGTCGAGTTCGCCATCCATCAAAGCGGATACCGATTCCTTCATACCTACCACCTTCTGTTTTTCGCTGTGTCCAGCAACGGCCTGAGTTCTGCAGCAATGGCTTCTCGTGCGCGAAAAATCCGCGATCGAACGGTGCCGATCGGGCAGTTCATCACGCTGGCTATCTCTTCGTAACTTAAGCCGTCCATTTCCCGCAGGGTAATGGCAGTACGCAACTCCTCCGGCAACGCTTCGACTGCCGCGTTGACGGTTTGCAGGATCTGCTTGTTCATCAGCTCGGATTCGGGCGTGTTCAGGTCGGGCACCTGCGACGTCATGTCGTAGGTCTCGCCGTCTTCGTCCATTACCTCGCTGCCCACTACCGGGCGGCGCCCGCTTGCGCTCAGAAAATTCTTGGCGGTGTTAATGCCAATCCTGTACAGCCAGGTATAGAACGCACTTTCACCCCGAAACGACGGCAACGCCCGATAAGCCTTGATAAAGGCTTCCTGGGTGACGTCGTCGATGTCGGCACCGTCCCGGATGAACCGGGACAGTAAACGGCCGAGGCGACGCTGATACTTCGCGACCAGCAGGTCGAAAGCTCGTTTTTCGCCTCGTTGCGCACGCTCCACCAACTGTTGATCGATATCCCGATCACTCATGTCGTTGTAATGCTCCCTGATGCGCCGGCCCTTAATTGTTGTGAGATCACTGGGCAGGCACAGACTAGACCACACGGCGAGTTCCGAGTTCCCCCGCCGTCAGCGCCGGTTCTACGCCAAACCAAGCAGCACGCCATGGCCTGGCGACCAGCGTGCCGCAAGGCCTGACGGCCGGCGACGGATGCCCGAACCTTAGCAGAGCTTCCCCTTGTCGAAAAGAACGCGACTGGGGCTTCCAATTACAACCAAGCGCTTGCTAGAATGACGAGCAATTACTCCAACCCACCACGGAGCATTCGATGATTCACACCACCTCCCCTGGCCAGCGCTTCCGCGCCGCCGTTACCCAGGAACAGCCACTGCAGATCGTCGGCGCGATCAACGCCTATAGCGCGCTGCTCGCCGAGCACAGCGGCTTTCAGGCGCTGTACCTGTCCGGCGGCGGCGTCGCGGCGGCCAGCTGCGGCATTCCGGACCTCGGCATCACCCAGCCCGAAGACGTACTGATCGACATCCGCCGCATCACCGACGTGACCGAGCTGCCGCTCCTCGTCGATATCGACACCGGCTGGGGTGGCGCGTTCAACATCGCCCGCACCGTGCGCGCGGTGGAAAAGGCCGGCGCCGCGGCGGTGCATATCGAGGACCAGGTGCAGGCGAAGCGCTGCGGCCACCGCCCGAACAAGGCGATCGTGTCGCAAGCGGAAATGGTCGACCGCATCAAGGCGGCGGTCGACGCGCGCCGCGACGACAGCTTTGTGATCATGGCGCGCACCGACGCGCTGGCGGTCGAGGGACTGGACGCGGCGATCGAGCGCGCGGTGGCCTGCGTCGAGGCCGGCGCCGACATGATCTTCCCCGAGGCGATGACCGAGCTGTCGATGTACCGGCGCTTCGCCGAGGCGGTGAAGGTACCGATCCTCGCCAACATCACCGAATTCGGTGCAACGCCGTTGTTCACCACCGAACAGCTCGCTTCGGCCAACGTCGGCATGGTGCTGTACCCGCTGTCGGCGTTCCGCGCGATGAGCCAGGCCGCGCTGAACGTGTACGGCGCGATCCGCCGCGACGGCACCCAGGCCAACGTGCTCGACACCATGCAGACCCGCGCCGAGCTCTACCAGCACCTCGGCTATCACGCCTTCGAGGCCAAGCTCGACGCGCTGTTTGCCAGCGAAACGCCGTCACAACAACGATAACGAAACAAGGTTGGCCGAACCGGTAAGACGCCTTCGGCCGACCTCCCCACTGTGTTTGGCAGTCCGTGTTTTTCTTGATCTACCGACATGATCTACAAGGGAGAAATGGCATGAACGACGTGGCAAGTCCGCTCAAACCGAAAAAGTCCGTAGCGCTGTCCGGCGTGGTCGCCGGCAATACCGCGCTGTGCACCGTCGGGCGCAGCGGTAACGACCTGCACTACCGCGGCTACGACATCCTCGACATTGCCGGCGAGTGTGAATTCGAGGAAATCGCCTACCTGCTGGTGCACGGCCACCTGCCGACCCGCGCCGAACTTTCCGGCTACAAGGCCCGGCTGCAAGGCATGCGTGGCCTGCCGGCGCAGGTGAAGACGGTGCTCGAGACGCTGCCGGCGTCCGCGCACCCGATGGACGTGATGCGCACCGGCGTGTCGGCGCTCGGCTGCGTGCTGCCGGAAAAGGACGAACACCCGGTGGCCGGCGCGCGCGAGATCACCGACCGCCTGTTGGCGAGCCTGGGCTCGATGCTGCTCTACTGGTACCACTACAGCCACTCGGGCAAGCGCATCGACACCGAGACCGACGACGACAGCATCGGCGGCCACCTGCTGCACCTGCTGCACGGCAAGGCGCCGTCGCAGGAGTGGGTGCATGCGATGCACACCTCGCTCAATCTGTACGCCGAGCATGAATTCAACGCCTCGACCTTCGCCGCGCGGGTGATCGCCGGCACCGGTTCGGACGTCTACAGCAGCATCGCCGGCGCGATCGGCGCCTTGCGCGGCCCGAAGCACGGCGGCGCCAACGAGGTCGCGTTCGAGATCCAGCAGCGCTACGAGACCCCGGACGAGGCCGAGCTCGACATCCGCCGCCGCGTCGAGAACAAGGAAGTGATCATCGGCTTCGGCCACCCGGTCTACACCATCGCCGACCCGCGCAACAAGGTGATCAAGGCGGTGGCCGAGCAGCTGTCGCAAAGCGCCGGCGACCTGAAGATGTACCAGATCGCCGAACGGATCGAGGCGGTGATGCACGAGATCAAGGCGATGTTCCCCAACCTCGACTGGTTCAGCGCGGTCAGCTACCACATGATGGGCGTGCCGACCGCGCTGTTCACCCCGCTGTTCGTGATCGCGCGCACCGCCGGCTGGGGCGCGCACGTGATCGAACAGCGCCAGGACGGCAAGATCATCCGCCCTTCGGCCAACTACACCGGTCCGGAAGACCGCGTGTTCGTGCCGCTGGCGCAGCGCTGAGCCACCGATGACGACCACCCGTCATTACCACTGGCTGGCCGATGGCTCCGACGGCAGCGAGCTCGCCGTTGCCGACGTCGGCTCCGGGCGTGGCTGGCGCGGTGCCAGCACGCTGCGTCAGGCAGCGGTCGAGCTCGACTACCAGCTCGACACCGGCCCCGACGGCACGCTGACCCGCGCCGAACTGACGCTGGCCGCACCGTACTCCAAGCGCCTCGTCATCGAGCGCGGCGCCGACGGCGTGTGGCGGATCGGCGGCGAGGCCCGCCCCGAGTTCGCCGCCTGCATCGACATCGACGTGATGGACAGCGGCCTGACCAACACGCTGCCGATCCGTCGCCTCGCGCTATCGCCCGGCGAGTCGGCCGAGCTGTCGGTGCTGTTTCTGCCCCTGCCCTCGCTCGAGCCGTTCATCAGCCGCCAGCGGTACAGCCGTTTGGACGATGGCGACGACGGCCGGCCACGCTACCGTTACCAGAGCCTCGACAGCGACTTCAGCGCGGTCATCACCGCCGACAAACACGGTTTCGTGCTCGATTACCCGGGCGTTCTGCACAGCGCCCCCTGACCCGATTGCCGCGGCGCTAAGCGCCGCTTTTCATCCAAAGGGAAACCCCCAGATGTCCGCTCATATCTCCAACGTTCGCCCCGACCCGGATCAGGTTCTGGTCGACATCGCCAACTACGTCGCCGACTACCGCATCGATTCGGCCGAAGCGTGGAACACCGCTCGCCTCTGCCTGATGGACACGCTCGGCTGCGGCCTGGAAGCGCTGTCCTACCCGGCCTGCACCAAGCTGATGGGCCCGATCGTGCCGGGCACCGTGGTGCCGAACGGCGCCAAAGTCCCGGGCACCCAGTTCCAGCTCGACCCTATTCAAGCAGCCTTCAACATCGGCGCGATGATCCGCTGGCTCGACTTCAACGACACCTGGCTCGCCGCCGAATGGGGCCACCCATCCGACAACCTGGGCGGCATCCTCGCCACCGCCGACTGGGTCTCGCGCGAACGCGTCGCCCGCGGCGAGGCGCCGCTGACGATGCGCGACGTACTCGAGGCGATGATCAAGGCACACGAAATCCAGGGCTGCATCGCCATCGAGAACTCATTCAACAAGGTCGGCCTCGACCACGTGGTGCTGGTCAAGGTCGCGTCCGCCGCGGTGTGCGCCAAGCTGATGGGCGCCAATAAGGAAGAAATCGTCAACGCGGTCAGCCAGGCCTTCGTGGACGGCCAGAGCCTGCGCACCTACCGCCACGCCCCGAACACCGGCTCGCGCAAGAGCTGGGCGGCCGGCGACGCCACCAGCCGCGCGGTACGCCTGGCGTTGTTTTCGATGAAGGGTGAAATGGGCATCCCCGGCGTACTGTCCGCGCCCACCTGGGGCTTCTACGACGTGCTCTTCAAAGGCAAGCCGTTCGCGTTCCAGCGCCCGTACGGCAGCTATGTGATGGAAAAGGTGCTGTTCAAGATCTCGTTCCCGGCCGAATTCCACAGCCAGACCGCGGTCGAGTGCGCGATGACGCTGCACCAGCAGCTCGCCCAAGCCGGCAAGAGCGCCGCCGACATCAAGAAGATCACCATCCGTACCCACGAGGCGTGCATCCGCATCATCGACAAGAAGGGCCCGCTCGCCAACCCGGCCGACCGTGACCACTGCATCCAGTACATGGTCGCCGTGCCGCTCCTGTTCGGCCGACTCACCGCCAGCGACTACGAAGACCAGATCGCCGTCGACCCGCGCATCGACGCGCTGCGCGACAAGATCGTCTGCGTCGAGGATACCGCTTTCACCCGCGACTACCACAACCCGGAAAAGCGCAGCATCGCCAACGCGCTGACCGTGGAGCTGCTCGACGGCACCGTGCTGCCCGAGATGGTGTGCGAATACCCGATCGGCCACCAGCGCCGCCGCAAGGACGGCATCCCGCTGCTCGAAGCCAAGTTCAAGACCAACCTGGCGCGCCGCTTCCCGACCAAGCAGCAGGCGGCGATCTTCGCGCTGTGCGACGACCAAGCGACGCTGCTCGCCACGCCGGTGAATGCGTTCACCGACCTGTGGGTGATCTGAACGGTCACCGCCCTTTTCAGCCCGGAGCCGCCTTGCGCTTCCGGGCTGTTTTCACTTTGTTTAAAGGTCTGCCATGACTCCAAAAGACATCTTCGTCGTCGGCGCTGCCCGCACCGCCATCGGCACCTTCGGCGGCTCGCTCAAGGACGTCGCCCCGGTTGAACTCGGCACCACCGTGATCCGCGCCGCGCTCGAACGCTCCGGCGTCGACCCGGCCGCCGTCGGCCACGTGGTGATGGGCAATGTGATCCCGACCGAAACTCGGGACGCGTACCTGTCGCGCGTGGCGGCGATGGACGCCGGCATCCCGAAGGAAACGCCGGCGTTCAACGTCAACCGTCTGTGCGGCTCCGGCCTGCAGGCCATCCTGCTCGCGGCGCAGAGCATCCTCGTCGGCGATGCCGACATCGCCGTCGGCGGCGGTGCCGAATCGATGAGCCGCGGCCCCTACCTGATGCCGGGTGCGCGCTGGGGCACGCGCATGGGCAACGCGCAGATGGTCGACTATATGCTCGGCATCCTGCACGACCCGTGGCAGCAGATCCACATGGGCGTCACCGCCGAGAACGTGGCGGCACGCTACGGCATCACCCGCGAGATGCAGGACCAGCTCGCGCTGGAAAGCCAGCGCCGTGCCGCGCGGGCGATCGCCGAAGGGCGCTTCAAGGAGCAGATCGTCCCGGTCGAGATCGCCACCCGCAAGGGCACGGTGGTGTTCGACACCGACGAGCACGTACGCGCCGACGCCACGCTGGAGCAACTGGCCAAGATGAAGCCGGCGTTCCAGAAAGACGGCACGGTCACTGCCGGCAATGCCTCCGGCCTCAACGACGGCGCCGCCGCCGTGGTGCTGGCCGACGGCGCACGCGTGCAGGCACTCGGCCTCAAGCCGCTGGCACGGCTGGTGGCATGGGGACACGCCGGGGTCGAACCGGACCACATGGGCATCGGTCCGGTGCCGGCCAGCCGCATCGCACTGGAACGCGCGGGGCTGACCGTCGCCGACCTCGACGTGATCGAAGCGAACGAGGCGTTCGCCGCCCAGGCCTGCGCCGTGACCAAGGAACTCGGCTTCGACCCGGCCAAGGTCAACCCGAACGGCTCCGGCATCTCGCTCGGCCACCCGGTCGGCGCCACCGGCGCCATCATCGCGGTCAAGGCGCTGCACGAGCTGCAGCGCATCGGCGGCCGCTACGCGCTGGTGACCATGTGCATCGGGGGCGGCCAGGGCATCGCGGCGGTGTTCGAGCGGGTGTGATCTGCTGCTGTCTGGCTATCGGTGGCTTGGGCGGCAAGGCTCAAGCTGCCGGTAGCGGGCCGGATGGGGGGTCTCTGTCATGCCCTCTTCGGCCAACCTTCTTCGATGGGGTGCACTGCTCATCCCTTGTCTTGCGGCTCGAAGCCAATTTCAAGACCAGCTGACCCGCTATTCCCCCTAAGGCTCTGAACAGGGGCTCACTGCCCTGCCCGCCTAACGGTTCAGCCAACCTTGCGTGAAGATTGGCCGAACGCCCGACGACCGCATCACCTGCACAGGGTGCACGGTTTTTCATGATGGCGTCACGTGACGTCTTTACGATATTCTTTTTGCATATAAAGAGCACATAGCCATACTCAAAAGGCTTTGCCTGATCCGTGACAAAACAAATTGCATTGCTTAGGGCGTGTAATTTTAATCAGACCCGATTACTTAGAGCCGCTAAACAAAGCCCAGCGCAGCGATCCCAGCTAGGCGCTCTGCCGCAGACAGTACAAGTAATACGGCAAGGCAGAGCAACACCGCTGGGAGGGTTTTGTTAGCGGCTCTTAACGGGACTAAGCGATGTGTTCGAGCCGGCAGGCGGAATATCACCATGGGTGTGCAATGCAGGGGGACTCTATGAGAAAAATATTTGGTGGACGTTGGTGCGGCGCCAGTATCGTCGTGCTCATGATGGCGGGTTGTGGAGGGGGCGGCCAAAGTGATATAACCGGCCCCCCTTCGAACCCACCCCCGAGCGTAACGACTATGGCCCCACCGCCTTCGACCAGCTCGTGGAAGGCTTTGACGCCGGGTACCAGCTGGCAATGGCAGATAGACGGAGCCGCCATTAACCAAACCGTTTTGGATACGGTCAATAATCCTAAGAAGATGTACGACATCGATATGGAGCGCACGGATGCGGCTACGATCTCCCAACTCCAGGCCAAAGGTATCTCCGTTGTCTGTTACATAGAAACAGGGGCATGGGAGAGCTACCGTTCCGATGCCGGCAGCTATCCGCCGAGCGTGCTTGGCAAGACCGTGAACGGCTATCCCAACGAAAGATGGGTAGACATCCGCCAGATCGACGTATTGAAGCCCATCCTCGCCGCGCGCCTTGACAGAGCAAAGGCGAAAGGCTGTGAAGGCATTGAACCGGATCTGGATGATTCATACACGCAAGACACCGGTTTCCCTTTAACCGAGCAAGATCAAATCAATTTCAATACGGCAATGATCACCGAGGCGCACGCGCGGGGCATGTCAATGGGATTGAAGAACGGCCCCCGTATCGCGGCACGGATGGCAACGGTCGCTGATTGGGCGCTTAACGAACAGTGCAATTATTACAGCGAATGTGGTGGCTATGTCAGCTTTATCCAGGCCGGCAAAGCCGTCTTCAACGTGGAGTTTTCCAGCCCCGACGGCATGACCCTCGATAAGTTCTGTCCTGCCGACAACACGAGAAACTTCGATGGCCTGCTCAAGTTTTCCAGCCAGACGCTGGCCGCATTACCCCGAGCCGCATGTCGATTCGAATGATATAGTGCCACAACCCATCTATCCTGACCGGCCAACCTTCTGGTGACGATGTGCATCGACGGCGGCCAGGGGGTCGCGGCGGTGTTTGAGCGGGTGTGATCACCTGCCTGCTGTCGGGCTATCGGTGGCTTGGGCTGCAACGCTAAAGCTGCCGAAGCTCGCTGGATGGAGGGAGCCATCGTGCCTCAGCCCATCCCTTATTCGGCCAACCTTCCTCGACGGGTTGCGCTGCACTCCCCACACCTTAGTTGCTCGCCCCCCCGGTGCCTGCGTTTACCAATCTGTGGGTGGTCCGATCGGGGACTGACCAACCTGCCAGTTTGATGGTTCGGCCAACCTTGCAGCAGAGATTGGCCGAACGAGTGATGACAATCGCGCTATCTGGATTGGGGCGCGGTTTTTTTTCATGATGGCCTCACGTTATGCTTTTGCGCTATTCTTATTGAATATAAGAAACGCGAAGCCTAGTCAGTAATTCAATCAATTACGTCGTTTAAGATGTCTGATTCTAGTTGGGGGACTTATCCTTATGGCCGATAGCACAAGTCTCAAGATTCAAAGGGCCTTGGAACACGTCAACGAGTTAAGCGCACTGCTCCAGAAAAAGCGCCCGTTCGTCTATGCTCTCGAAACAAATACAAAGACAGGGCAGCGCGCCACCTTCGCAAAAAAGAACGAAGCCGTCATAAACGAAGCTGCTGTCATTTGCGGTGACGCTGTTCATAACATTCGATCTGCTCTTGATCACGTTTACTGGGAGATCGTCTCACCTTTCACAACTACCGAATGGGAGAGGCGAACGCTGCAATTTCCGTTCAGTGAAACCGAAGCAGGGCTTGAAAAAATCATAAAGAAGCGATTAGCTGACCGAGTTTCCCCTTCTTTTTTTCAAGCTCTTCTCGATTTGAAGCCACATGGCGAGCCTGGGGGCAATGAATTTCTCTATCTCATCCACGAGTTGGACATCATCGATAAGCACAAGCTCTTGATCCCAACCGGAAACTACACAAGACTTTCCATTGAAACCCTTATCAAAGAGGTTCCAGATTTTCCTAGAGGAATAACTAATTGTGGTTTCGGCCAAAACCACAGAGACGTGGTCTG
This sequence comes from Crenobacter sp. CS_VA4, assembly GCF_055597485.1. Classification (NCBI taxonomy): domain Bacteria; kingdom Pseudomonadati; phylum Pseudomonadota; class Betaproteobacteria; order Neisseriales; family Neisseriaceae; genus Crenobacter; species Crenobacter sp. CS_VA4. Next base: position 13,526 of record NZ_JBVMAE010000025.1, on the reverse strand, counting down.
GAGCCCCCCCCCCCCCCCCGATGAACCGGGCTCAACGTCGAGCAGCGAAGATTCCTGACTCCGGAATACTGGAACAAGAGCTTAATGTCTCTGTAGATATAGTTTTCTCTGTCGCTGGCGCCATCAACTTTCATCCTGTGATTCCAACGCTCCACAGGCTTATTGATGTTGCCAAGGCTACTGTTCTCACTATTAGAAATGCGTGAGCAAGTAGGAGGGGTGGAGGCACACAGTGCCGAAACCCATCAACCCTGCTCGGCCAACCTTCCTCGATGGGTTACGCTTCGCTTCACCCATCCTACCTTGTAGCACCGTGCATTTATATTTTATTCACGATTGAAGACAGGAGAGGATCATGCCAAGCGTCCTGATCGAAGTAAGAAGACAATATTCCGCCGAGCAAGAAGTCGCACTAATGGAAGCCGTTCACATGGCGCTGAGGGAAGCGTTCAAGATATTGCCCGGCGACAAGAACGTTCGGCTGCTCGTCCATGAGCCGCATCGCTTCGCCTGCCCTCCGGCTAGGGAAAAGCCCGAGCTCTACACGCATATCAGCATCGATGCTTTTTCCGGTCGTTCGCTGGAGGCCAAAAGGAACTTATACAAAGCCATTGTCGACAATCTGGAGCCGTTCGGTATTCCCAGGGATCACGTAAAGATACTTTTGCGTGAAATCACACAGGAAAATTGGGGCATACGCGGCGGACAGGCGGGCTGCGATGTCGAGTTGGGCTTCCAGGTGGAAATCTAGAGCATGCCCAGCTAAAGGGTGATGAGACTGCGGGGTCGATGCGGTGTCACCTGCTAGGCCCGCACAAAGTAATTGTCACCAAGACAAACTCACCGCCCCCGCACCACCGCTCTCCCCAACTCCGTGCCAGCAGCCGGCGCATTCTGCATCACCACCACCCCGGCGACGATCAAGAGCGCACCGATCAGCCGGGCGGTGGTGATCGGCCGGCTCGCGAAGCCGACCAGCGCGTAGTGGTCGAGCAGCAGCGACGCCACCATCTGTCCGGCCACCACCGCGGCGATGAAGTTGCTGACCCCGAGCTTCGGCGCCAGGATCAGCGCGCTGCTGATGTAGAGCACGCCGAGCACCCCGCCGATCCACCACCACAGCGGCCCCTTGGCGGCCAGTGCCAGTTGTGGCGCCGGCACGCGCTGCGCCAGCATCACCGGCAGGATGGCCAGCACGCTGACGCCGAGCGAGATCAGCGTGGCCCATAACGGATGGCCCAGGGCCCGGCCGAGCGCAGCATTGGCGCCGGCCTGGACCGGCACCACCGCCCCGGCGGCGAAGGCGATTAACAAGCCCAACAAGCTGGCTAGCGGCGACATGGCAAGACTCCTTTTATCGCCGCTAACAAACTCCTCCCAGCGTTGTTGCTCTGCCTTACCGTACTAACGGTACTGTCTGCGGCAGAGCGCCTAGCTGGGATCGCTACGCTGGATTTTTTTAGCGGCTATTAATCAACGTCTCCAGCTTGCTATAGCGCCAAGCGCATTGCCAATTCAACTTTCGGCTAACTACTATTCGCCATATGAATAATCTGCGCCGAATCGACCTCAACCTGCTGGTGATCCTGGAAGCGCTGTTGGCCGAACGGCATATCTCGCGCGCCGCCGAACGGCTGCACATGAGCCAGCCGGCGGTCAGCCATGCGCTGGGCCGGCTGCGCCACCTGTTCGACGATCCGCTGTTGGTGCGCGGCGCGCAGGGCATGGTGCCGACCGCGCGGGCACTGGCGCTGAGCCGGCCGTTGGCCGAAGCGCTGCGCCAGGTGCACGTGGTGCTCGGCCCCACCGCGTTCGACCCGGCCACCGCCGAGCGCACCTTCCAGCTCGGCATGTCCGACTACGGCGCCGCCGCGGTGCTGCCAAAGTTGGTCCAGACTCTGCGGCGCGAGGCGCCCGGCATTGCACTGCGCGTCAGCCAGCACAGCCGCGAGGCGATGGCTGCACAGGTGGCCGATGGCGAGCTGGACCTGGCGCTCGGGGTGTTTCCGCAGTTGCCGGAGGGGGCGGGTAGCAACGCTGTTCGAGGAACAGTTCGCCTGCGCGCTCGATGCGGCCAGCCTGCCTGCCGGCCAGCCGTTCGACCTGGCCGCTTATCTCGCCCGGCCGCACGCGCTTGTAGCAGTGCGCCCCGACAGCGTCGACGAGATCGACCGGGCGCTGGCCGCCTGCGGGGCACGGCGTCGCATCGCCGTGACCCTGCCACACTGGAGCGTCGCCCCGGCGCTGATCGCCGGCACCGACCTGGTACTGACCGCCGCGCGGCGCTGCCTGACGGCCTCAGCCTCGTCCGGAGATCTGACGATCCTGCCCGTGCCGTTCCCGCTCGCCCCATTCGCCTTCACCCAGATCTGGCACGCTCGCGCGGACAGCGACCCCGGCCATGTCTGGCTACGCACCCAGGTAGCCGCCGCGGCGCAGGGCTGAACAGGCGCTCGATCCGCGCCGCTTTCCGGCCAGGCTGCAGGCAGCGATCTTCGCGCGGTGCGACGACCAGCAGCAGCTGTTCACCGTGCCGGTGAATGCGTTTACCGACCTGTGGGTGATCTGATCGAGGACTGACCGCTGCCCTGCCCGACGCTTCGGCCAACCTTGTTCATAAAGGTTGGCCGAAAGCCCGACAACGAACCGCGCCACCTGCACAGGGGCGCGGTTTTTTATGATGGCGTCAAGCGCCAATTTTGCGTTATTCTTATTGCATAGATAAATATGCGAAGCTAGCTGGGCAAGACCTTGCTTGATCTACGACGTAATATATTGCGTTATTTAGGGCATTTAATTCTAATTAGGCAAGCCAAGTGACGCATATCAATCACCGATTTTAAAGGGAGCATGTATGAGAGATTTTAATAACGGTGGAGACATGAACGTTAATGGCGATTTAGTTATTAACGATGACTCTCAAAACATAGGCAAGCCTCTTGCGCAATGCACGAATGAAGAACTATTTGAAGAACGACCATTTCGTGAAGAAAATCTTAGGTTAGAACGAGCTAGAAAACTGAAGATGGTTAAACCTATCCTGACTGGCGGCATAGTCATGTTCATGATGGCTGCAATTTGGTTCTACATACAAGGCAATATGAATTTGGTTACTTTGACACTGGGAATTGGCTCACTGGTTGTAAGTGCGGCAGCAATCAAGGGGTTCTTAGAACCGAATGAATTTGAAATTCAAGAGCAAAACGCGCTTCGAGAAATACGCCGAATATTAAAAACAAGGCGTGCAGAGTAAATTCTCCCTAACAGTTCAATCAACAGGGACTCGTCACACGAGGTGGCGCATCCGTTATTTCAAGCGTTAGGCCAAAGGAGATCAATATGATCGGCATTTTCGAAGCAAAATCAACCTTTGACTACGTGACCGCATGCACCCCGATGCTGATTTCAGCATTGGTGGCCTGGATTGCATGGCAACAATGGAAAACAAACAAGGAAAAGCTCAGGCTTGATTTGTATGAAAGACGATTTGCCGTATACGAAAGTACTCTTGCGTTCCATCAAGCGCTTATCGGCGGCACTGAATCAATACTGTCTGACGCCTTTTCAGCGGCACAACAGGGCTTCATAAAGTCCTATCGAGAATCACAGTTCCTGTTTAATCAGAATGCCGGCATCTTCCAACTTCTCGGCGAAATTCATTCCCTATCATTTTCTATTATAGGGTTACACAATCATGGAAAAGATATTGCGAGCACTCCCGAAGCCCTATTGGATATGCATCGCAAAACCACTGAAGCATTGGCGTTCCTCGAAAAATCAATAGAGAAGCTTGAACAGGGAATTGCGCCTTACCTTAACTTCCACAAGCTCTTGCCCTAACCACTCCGTCGAACGAACTGTCAACAAGCTGCGCTTGTTGGTTCCCTACGTGCTTCGCGCTACGACGGCCCCTCACATCAAACGTTAGAGGACGAAAGGAAAATTCATGCCAAGCGTTCTGATCGAAGTAAGAAGGCAATATCCACCAGAGCAAGAGGTCGCGCTTATGGAAGCCGTTCACATGGCGTTAAGGGATGCCTTCAAGATACTGCCCGGAGACAAAAACGTCCGCCTCATTGTGCATGAGCCTCATCGTTTTGCTTGCCCACCAGCACGAGAAAACCCCGAGTTTTATACGCACATTAGCATTGACGCGTTTGCGGGACGCTCTCTCAATGTAAAACGTAATTTATACAAGGCCATTGTCGCCAATTTAGAGCCATTCGGCATTCCAAAAGACCATGTGAAAATTCTCTTGCGCGAAATTTCAAAGGAAAACTGGGGTATTCGTGGAGGCCAGGCAGGCTGTGATGTTGAATTAGGATTCAAAGTGGACGTGTAATACAAGTAGGATGGATGGAGGCACAAGTTCCGCAACCCATCAATCCTGCTCGGCCAACCATTCCTCAATGGGTTCGCTTCGCTTCACCCACCCTGCCTTGCTTAACTCCGGCGTTAGATGCCACACCGCGACCATTATATTAAAATGAGATCAGAAGATGACTAAAAATGCAGAGGAATTGGCAAAAACCCTTATTCGTAACTTTAACGACGCGCCGGCGGAGCGTGAGTTACGTGAACCCTTGTATGACACCGTTTGTGCGCGCCTTGCGTCCGGAACAGCAGCGCGCAAGCTAGGTGCGAGTATCGATACTGTTGCTTCCGGCAAGCGTTCCTGTCCTTACCATTTTCACCACGCGCAGGAAGAAATGTTCGTCATACTGGAAGGTGTCGGAACGCTCAGGGTTGCCGACGAGATGCTGCCGCTTCGGGCGGGCGATATTGCCTTCATTCCGCCGGGACCGGACTATCCGCACCAAATCATTAATACATCGGATGCGCCCTTGAAATATCTTTCAATAAGCACTCGCGATCAGCCAGAGATTGTTGAGTATCCAGACTCGGGCAAGTATTTCGCAACAGCCTCGCTGGGGGACGGGACGCGCTTCGTTGCGCTTCAGAGATCAGGCAATAACCTAGATTATTGGGATTCTGAGCCGTGACTGGCATCCACGCTAGCACGCAAGATGGGGGAGGCATATAGTACCTCACCCCATCACCCCTGTTCGGCCAACCTTTCCCCGATGGGTCGCGTTTCGCTTCACCCATCCTACTTTGCTAGGTAGGCAGCTTATTGGCATGGTTGATTGAGTGCTATGACTGAAAGGAGAGTAGGCCAAGTGAAAGCAGCAGAAAAATCCGATAAGGATTTACCAGTGATTCTGTTCCAGAGTCAAAAGGCATGGGACACTTGGCTAGTCGAGCACTCCGGCTCATCGGTTGGCCTATGGTTAAGGTTGGCCAAGAAATCAGCCAACCTTGAATCCATTTCCTATCAGGAAGCTATTGAAGTCGCACTATGCCACGGGTGGATTGACGGCCAGAAGAAAAGCTTCGATGAAGAATCCTGGTTACAGAAATTTACACCGCGTGGACCACAAAGTATCTGGTCCAAGATCAATAGGACGAAAGCCCTAGCACTCATCGAGCAAGGGCGAATGCAACCACCCGGCCTCGCAGCGATCAAGCAAGCTAAGGAGAATGGGCGCTGGGATGCCGCCTATGACTCACACAGTACGGTAGTACCACCCAGCGATTTTCAGGCAGCACTAGAACAAAGCCCCAAGGCCAAGGCCTTCTTTGCGACGTTGAATAGCCAAAACAGGTACGCCATTCTGTTCAGAATACAAACTGCCAAGAAAGCGGATACCCGCCAAAAACGAATCACTCAATTCATTATCATGCTTGAGAAGCATGAAAAATTGTATCCATAGCCATCGTGCATTAACCATTAGGCAGTCATGGAACCAGTCGCCAAACACCTCGCATTCCACGCTTCAATCGTCCTGCTGTTTGGCCTGCTTTGCGGCGCGCCTTACGCCCGCTCGATCAAGCAGCAACACCCTGATCACATTATCCATTCGTGGCGTGTGGCGCACGCCAGCCTGCCGATCGGTTCCATCTTGATGATCGCGCTCTCGGCCATCATCCCGCATTTCGCCGTGGAGCCTAGCGTGAAATGGGCCTTGGCCATTTCGCTGGTTGTTTCGGGCTACGCTTTTTGTTTCGCATTGCCGCTGGGAGCCGTTCTGGGTCATCGCGGGCTGTCGTCGCGCGATCCGATCGGCGCCAAGCTGGTTTATCTTGGCAATATCACCGGGGCGTTGTTTTCCCTCGTCGCGGCCATCGTCTTTGTTTACGCAAGCTATGTGTCGCTCTGAGTCTGCTTGACACTTAGCCCTCTGAAACGGTAGTAAAACTTAATCAAGGAAGTACAAATGACGAATAGATTTCACTTGGCACAAGTCAACATCGCCAGAGCCAAGGCACCTCTTGACCACCCAATAATGAAAGGTTTTGTTGATCAACTGGAGCATATCAATGCTCTGGCCGACCAAAGCCCCGGCTTCGTATGGCGTTTGCAAACAGAAGAAGGTGACGCGACGGCGATAAAGATGTTCGACGATGAACTCATCATCGTCAACATGTCCGTATGGGATTCGTTCGAATCCCTCAAGCAGTATGTTTACGCCGGCGACCATGTAAAGGTGGTGAAGGACAAGAAAAACTGGTTCGAGAAACTGGACACCCCATCACTGGCCTTATGGTGGGTACCGACAGGTCATATCCCGACTGTCGAGTCGGCTAAAGAAGCGCTTGAAAAACTGCAAGAAAAAGGCCCGTCACCCGAAGCCTTCACCTTCGCCAAGCCCTATCCAGCACCCAATCAACCTGCAACAACGAGTACCCAATTCGCCTAATACATTCAGCCGACCCATTATCCAAGCCATTCTTCACCATGAACCAAGTTGCACAAATCCATCGCCTGAACCTGTCCGAGATTGAAACGCTGGCCTTCGCCGGCGGCGGCAATCGTTGTTGGTGGCAGGCCGGTGCCGTCGCCCACTTGTTTGAGTTGGGTTGGCGGCTGCCGTCGCAACTGGTCGCCACCAGTGCTGGCGCAGGGGTCGCCACCTCGTGCCTGACCGATGGGCCGCGCGCGGCGCTGGAAGCTTGCCTGCGCCTCTACGCCAGCAATACGCGCCTGTTCGACTGGAAGGGGTTGGCACAGCTCAAGCTGAAGTTCGCCCACCAGCACATCTACCCGGCCTGGATTGCAGCCTTCCTCAATGCGGCCAACTTCGAGTCGCTGCGCCAATCGACCTCGCAGCTTCAGATCGCCATTACCCGCCCAGCGAGAGCACTCGGCCTGGCGGGCTCGATCGCGGCCGGCACCCTGGCCTATATCGTGGACAAACAGTTGTGGCACAGCATCCACCCGCGCCTGCCGCGCTTTCTGGGGCTGCGCCAGGATTTCCGCACGCTGCAGCACTGCTCGACGCTGGAAGACGCGCAAACCCTGTTGGCCGCCGCCGCAGCTGCACCGCCATTCATGCCGGCGCGCCGGGTGGATGGCATCCCGGCCATCGACGGCGGCTACACCGACAATGCCCCGATCCACGCCCAAACAGCCGCGGAAAAGTCCAAGACCCTCGTCCTGCTGACCCGTCACTATCCGAAGTTGCCACCGCTGTTCCGCTGGCGCGAGCGCCATTATTGGCAGCCGAGCGCGCGGGTACCGGTCTCGACCTGGGACTGCACGGCACGCACCACGGTGCGGGAGGCGTTTGCGCTCGGCGAGCTCGATGCCATCCTGGCGCTAGATGGCGGTCAGCTAAGTATTGGATAACCGTTGCCCTACCCAGCCCGGAAAAGCCTGCCGACGTACGGAAGCACCTCGTCGAAGCGCTTCAACGGGGGAACACCGAGGCAGATTGGGGCGACATCGAAAGTCGATTCGGCCAACCTTGGCAAAGATCGTCCGTCTAGCGGGCGCCGCGATTACCCCATCAGCAACAGCACGATCAGCAACCACATGATCCGGGATGACCAAGCAACGCAATTGGCTATCATCAGCGGGGCTCCCAAGGCCTTGCACTGGCCTTTTGTCAAAGTTATCTGGCAGGCGGTTTCGGTATCGTCGAATGCTAGCGGGCTAACCCGATCACCATCGGGCCACGCCCGGTCAGTTCATGTCGACGCCGTACAGGCCGTTCCCGATCGAGCGGCACGGCGCGGCAGTTGCCGAACTGGGCGCGGCCGTCTACATCGCGCTTGGCCGCCTGCCAGTGCCCTTTCGACATGAAGTACTGGCAGGCAAAGATCGGCCGCTGGTTGAGCACCCCGATGCGCCAATCAAACTCGGTATAGGTGTATTCCTGCACCAGAATCAATGACGACTGTTTCAACAGCCTCTGCGCGGTGCACTGGAATTCGATGCGGTCGTTCACCACGTATCTGCTGCACCGCGGTGCGGGGACCGGGACCTCGTTCGAGAATTCGACCGGCAGCGGATGGTCGTTGTGTCCGGCCAAGAGAGTGTTGAGCGCGGCATCCCGGTCGTTCATGTCGAGGCTGTAGATCGCCAATGCAGGCGATCTATGCCATATGGCGCTTGCCAACCCGCTGGCGATAGCTTCCGGGCACGGGAGCCCTTCGGCCTGTCCCCGGCAACGCCTCACGTCGCCCCCCCGAGCGATACTTCCTCGTCGGCATCCAATAACACGGCCCCCAGCCAAAGCCGGAGGCCCTTCTCAGCCGAGCTTATCCCCGGCGACAAGGCGCCGCGGATGATCTTCACCAGCGCGTCCTGAATCACCGGGTCCGAGCCGAGGCTGCGGTGCACGTAGTCGCCCGACAGCGTCGCCTTGTACCAGCGCAGGCAGACGTCCTGCTGCATCGGGCTCAATTGCAAGCCCCATTCCGGCACGGTGCCGTCGCCTTTACACGTCTCGTAGTGCTTCACCTCCCACACCAGGCTGATGTATTGCTCTGGGAGCCTTACCACACCCTCACCCTTAAGGTGAGCTGGAATGGTTTTCGTCTCAAAGCGAGGCCCAGGCAGTTCAGCACATCACGATTCATCCCGGCGAAGTGGATCAGGCGAGGCGGTGCCGTGCTGTTGATCTCCGCCTGGAAAGCGCGCGCATTGTCCCCTGCCGTTCCTCGGCGTGCCATCTCAAGTGCAGTTCCGGCTGTTCGGGATGGAGAACCCGCCGATCGTGAAGGGTCGTGAGCTCGGCGCCTGGCTGCCGGACGGAACTCCCAACTGCGGCGCTGGAGGAGCCTGCGCCGCGGCGTTGCACTAGCACTAGCCCGCCTCCGGATGGAGGTGACGACAATAGTTCAGGGCGCTGCGGGCCAAATCCATTTCTTCCATCGCTTTGTCCACCTTGAGTTGCATCAAGAGCGTCTGGTCTTGGACCTTCTTCGCCTCCGCACGCAAGTCCTCTAACTTGGACTGGGCGTCCAGTGCGCTGGTCTCGAGATTGTAGAGGCTGTGAAGGTTACCCAAGGTGTCGAAGATGGCGCCGTAATTGTTCTCGACCTCTTTGCGAATCTTCTCATAGGCTTGGGCATAGTTTCCGGTCCCGGCCCTCACGACGATCTTCCCGTCGGGTAAGATCATGGCACTGAGCGAGTCGTCCGCCCTTAAGCCCGCTTTCAGATACTTCTGCATCTGACGCATCGTCAGGAATTGCTTGGCGGCTTCGAGCACGCTCTTCTTGGTCCGGTCCGTATTGGCTTTCCAAAACAAGTCCGTCCATTCAATGTGCTGGTCCTCCAGGTGCCTGACCAGGTCTTTGAACGCTTCCTTGCCGAGGGCTTTCAAGGCCGCCTCGATCGACTTCGCAGCGATCTTCTGGAGCATCGTTTGGCCAATCTTGTCTGCGGCCTTGACTCCCAGCTCCTTGGCCATTGCAGATTCCCAGAGAAGCACCGCGTCGGTCACCCCGGACAAATAAGCCGTCTCGTCAGCGTGGATGAATTGCCAGTCGAGCACCTCCTGCAGATGCCTCAGGTTCTGCAACTGGTCACTCAGCGCCCGCGCGCTTATCGACGCGAGCTGCATCCTTAGCTGCTCGTCGGCGCATGGCCCGCTCGGCGGCCCGGTCCTGACGTCGGGTCTAATCCCGATCTTGATCGTGCGCGGCTCACAAGACACGTCACCTGCTGTAAACACGGCTTTTACGGTGCAGCCCTGACCTTTGAGGTAGTCGGTGTCCGGGGCGTGGTAGGCCTTCCAATGGTCATACTCACAGTAGGTGGTGCTTCGCTTTCCGGTCTGGAAACGCACACGGCCTTGGTCGTCGACGCCCGAAGATTCAGCGGCGTAGATCCGGTAGGGGGTGCACTGCGAGTCCCACTGACGAAGCTTGGGATCGGCAGGTGGTTCGTAGCTGAACTCGAAGAACCAGAATTTGGAGAAGAAGGCGGGATCAGGGTTCTTGAGGTCGCGCAGGATGTCGCGGCCAGGGACGGGCTGATTAGAGGCCGACATGACGGTTGCACGGATCCACGCCTGCCAGGCTTTTTCGGGCACCTCATCGGGAATGGGCAATGCATCGGGTTCGGGCTGCTCGACCTCAATTCGCGACGGGTAAAGCGCGGGCGTGACCCACCCCGAGGTCGCCACCGATGGCAGGTGCTCCCGACAGGATCGGTAATGATCGCTGGCCATCCAAGCGAACGCGCCCAGGGACTCCTGGATGTAGCCCAGCCCTGTCGGCCGAACGGAGAACTTGACCGGGACGCCGCCGTCCTCGCCCAACGTCTTGATCGCCTCGTCAGCCAGGTGGAATTTGCAGCGGAGCTTGAGAGCCTGCTGTGTCAAGGAAGGCGGGGCATCGAAGGCGTGGGGGGCCTTTCCCGGCACGACCTTGTCGTAGCCCAGCCTGTAGTAGCCCAGTAAGTCATAGTACGGATCCAGGGTGGTTTGGTTGTCGATGGTCGTAATCTCTAGGCCGCCGGGGAAGGTGGTATTAAATAGGCCTAGAGTGGGGCTCACGGTGACGATGCACGAGCCGTCGGCATTGCCATCTCGGTCGGCCGATAGGGCCAGCTGCGGCTTGGCACCAACCACGGCCACTGTGGTCGAAAATGGCGTGACCGGAAGGGTGCGCCTCTCCCCAGTCGCGCTTTGCACGATCGCCCCCACTCGGTACGTGATTCGTAGCGTGCCATCCTGATTCGTCCAATCGGCTCGGACTGCGCCCGCCCTATTGGGCCCGAAACTCTGGACTTGCGGGGTGCTCGCCGCGCCCAACCACTGTCCACCGTCCACCTGCCACGGCATGGCCTCGGGTGTCTCCTGCACGATGGACCAGCCCGGGGGAACAACGACGAGCCGGTAGTCCACGCCGACCAGATCTACCGCGTCTCCCCAAATGTGGATGTCATTGGCTGCGTATTGACGGGCGGTGCGAGGCGATGGATCGAGTTGCCAGTCGATCACGAGTACCGGATCTGGCACGAGAGCTGATCCGGTCACCTGCAGCACACTCGCGCCTTGGCAGTGGTAGAGCTTGCCGTCCAGGCTGACCATGACATCGGCGGGCACCGACAGCGAGAAGCTGTTGGTCAGCCGGAAGATCGCCAGCACCGCGGTCAGCGCCGTGCGCTCGAGCGCGCTGACGCGGCCCAGGTCGGGGATGCTGAGCGGCACCGCGAAGTCGTCGATCGTCGCGCCCAGGCTGCGGGCGTCGACGCCGTAGAGCAGCGGCACGACGGTGATCGCCGCCGTGCTCTTTCCATCGGCCACCACGCTGGCAGGGTTGACCGTGACCCGGCAGCCGGGGTTCGGATAGCGCAGCTTGAACTGGAGGTCGCCGTGGATCTCGATGCCGGGCGCCGGCGCATCGTCGCCGATCACCCGCCCGCTGGCGCGCACGAGCACCGTCACGTCGTCGTGCAGGTCGCTGCCGCCGTCGGGCGCCTGATAGCTGCCGACCCATTCGGTCTTTTTGGTGACGCTGCCCTCACCGTCGACCAGGCTGTACTTCAGATCCTTGGGGAGGAACTGCGTCCGGTCAGCGCCGTCTTCGTAACCCTCCCAGTAGGCTTCCGCGACGACGTCATGGCTCTTGCCGTCGGCGCGCACCTCGTCGACATCCTCGGGGGCTAGCCGGACCTCGATCTTCGGCTGCATCCCCTCGAGTTCCAGCACCGTCTCGGCGTGCAGGTCCAGGCCCCTGCCGCGATAGTTCGCCATGATCTTCTGCGACAGCGACGCCGTGGCAACCAGCAGCGGAACCCGATAGGGCACGGTGGCGCCGCTGCCCTGCAGGGTACCGTAGACACGGCTCCGCCCGTCGACGACGGTCGGTGCGATCTGCCAAGTCGTCTCGGTGGCCGGCTGCGCTTGGCCCCGGATGCGCAGCACCGCCTTCAAGATGATCTGATTGCCACCATTGGCCAAGGCGTAAGCGTCGTCCGGCACGGTCTCGATGCTCAGCTGCGGAGCGAGCGCGAGCACGGTGATCAGCGTCTGCCCGGTCAGCGTGACTTCACCATCGTCGCCGGCGTACTTCGCCCGTACCGTGATGGTGACGTCCTCGTCCTTAGCGCCGTCCAGCAGCGGCGCGACGAAGCTCGTCGCAGTTTCCCCCGCCACCGGAGAGGGGCAGCTGCCCAGCCGCGGCGGATCCACGCTGATCATCAGCGGGGTGAACGCCTGGCCGTTGGCGCGGAACGTGCCGCTGATCGCGAGCGTCGCCGAGTCTTGCGCATCGCCGGTCACCTCGGCCTTGGACGGCGTCACGCAAAGTTCAGGCGCGAGCGACTTGAAGATGACGCTCTTCGCGTCCTGCAGCGGCACCTCGGTCGCGCCGATTTTGTAGGTACCCTTGGCGCTAACCGTGTAGCTCTTGTCCGCGACCACCAGCTTGGGGACCGGCAGCGCGGTGGAGCGGCCCGGCCCCGGTTTAAAGATCCCCGACAACAGGTTCGGCGCGCAGGAGAAGGTGACTTCATAATCGCTGCGAGGTTCGCCGAACACGGTGAGCGTCGTCTGCACGTCGAGCGCGCCCTCGCCGCTGCCGACGCCACCGTCCGACGCAAGCAGCAGGGCGAACTGCGGGTTGGCAGGGCGGACCGTCACGGTGACCGAATCGGACTCGACCGTGACCTGCCCGGTCGACGTCGGCACGGTGGCCTTGCAGCGCACCGCGAACTGCTGCGCATCGCCGGACAGCAGCAGCCGCGCAAACAGCGTGGCCGAGGCGGCGCCGGGCGCCAGCACGGCGGCCGTATCGCCGATGTCGCTCAGCTTCTCGAACTGAAACACCGACTCGGCGGTGGCGTCGCGGCCTTCCGAACTGAGCACCTGCGGTATCAGCACCGCGCTGTCGGCGCCGTCGCCGCGCAGCGAAACCGCCGCCGGGTTGAGCACGACGCGGTAGGTCTCTTCCTTTTGCGGTGGCTGGTCGGACGGGGGCTCTGCCGCGGCGTCGCCCGGCCCCGCGTCGGTCGCTGTGTCGGTACCGTCCGGCGCGGACGGTACGACCGGGGCGCCGAGCGGCGGCACCTCAGCGCCCGCTCCCTGGCCGTCCAGGGTACGGCGCAGCGTGCGGCCGAGCCGATTGCCCAGCGCGCCACCGCCGAGGGCTGCGGCCAGCAACGTGGTCGGCAACACCGTAGCCACCGCCGTGGTCGCCAAGTGGGAAGGCGAGCTCAAGCACGCCGGA
>NZ_JBVMAE010000024.1:0-54066 GCF_055597485.1 Crenobacter sp. CS_VA4 | reverse complement strand
GAAGCTTGCGGCATGAGCACCTGATCAGACCAGGCACTCACACCTATCGGTTGTTCGTTCTGTTAAAGAGCAGTTGCTGGCTGACCGCTTCGTTTCGCTGTGTCAGCAGCAGAGGAGGCGAACTATACCCCCCGACCCTCACCTCGTCAACACCTGACGACGAAGAAAATCGAAGAAAATGCTAAGTCATTGATTCGTCAGGAAGCGACCCTAGCGAACTTCTCGCTGGGACACCTTCCCTGCGGTTCGGCCAACCTGAAGGCAGGCCGCACCGCCCTGCCAGACGCCGGTCTGGCTCTAAAATAATTATAGAAAATCCACAGCCACCTGGTGCAGTGCTCGCGGCCCGGGAGAGAGATAATGCGCCATTCCGTTTTGCACTAGATGAGACCACCTGTGAAGCCGACCTGGATTTTCGACCTCGACGACACCCTGCACGACGCGAGCCGTGCGGTGTTCCCGCACATCAACCGGTCGATGACCGCGTACATGATGCGCGAGCTGAAGCTGACCGAGCAGCAGGCGAACGAGCTGCGCAAGGAGTACTGGACGCGTTACGGTGCGACGCTGCATGGCCTGGTCGCGCATCACGGTGTCGATGCCCGGCACTTTCTGGAGCAGACTCATCCGCTCGACGAGCTGCTGGCGATGCTGAGCTGGGACGCCTGCGTCGACGAGACGCTGGCGGCGCTGCCGGGTCGCAAGCTGCTGCTGTCGAACGGGCCGATCCTCTATGTGGTCAAGGTGCTCGACGCGATCGGCATTACCCGCCATTTCGACGCGGTGTACGGTGTCGAGCAGGTCGACTACCAGCCGAAGCCCGCTCCGCACGCGTTCCGCACCGTGCTGGTGAAACACGAGCTGGACCCGAAGCACTGCATCATGGTGGAAGATTCGCTGCTGAACCTGAAGACCGCCAAGGAACTGGGGATGAAGACGGTGTGGATCAGCGCCGAGCCGAAGCGGCCGGCGCACGTCGATGCGCACATCACGACGATCGGCGAGCTGCGCCGCCTGACGCTGTTCTGATTGCCACTATATATAGATAGCAAAACGCCCGGGTAGCCTGTTCGGCCAACCCGGGCGTTATCACGTCGGAGCGACGCTTACTTCAGCTTCACTTCGGACCAGACGCGGTTCAGTTCGCGACGGTCCTTGGCCTTCAGGTCCTGCAGCTGCTGCAGCCGGGTGACGTCGGCCTTGGCCGGGAAGATCGCCGGGGTCTTGGCGATCTCCGGTTTGACGTACTTCACCGCGGCGGCGTTCGGGTTGCCCGAACCCATCTGGTTGGTCATGTCGGCGGCGTTCTGGCCATCCATCATGAAGTTGACGAACTTGTACGCTAGGTCCTTGCGCGGCGCGTCCTTCAGCACCACCAAGTTGTCGATCGACAGGGTGTTGCCTTCCTTCTGCAGGTTGAAGTTGATCGCGAACTTGCGACCGGCCTTCTTGGCGTCCTGCTGGGCCTGGTACATGTCGTTGGAGTAGCCGAACGCGACATAGATGTTGCCGACGGTCAGCTCCTTGATATAGCTCTGGTTGTTGAACGCGGCCCAGAACGGCTTGGCCTTCAGGATCACGTCGCGGGCGGCTTTCCAATCGGTCGGGTTGGTGCTGTTGGCCGGCTTGCCGAGGTACATCAGCGCCGCCGACATCAGTTCGCGCTGCGAGTCGAGCACGGTGACCTTGCCCTTGATCTTGGCGAGGATGGCCGGATCGAAGATCAGCGCCCAGCTGTTGGACTTGTCGAGGATGCCCAGTTCTTTCAGCTTGGTCTCGTTGTAGCCGAGCAAGGTGGTGGTGAACGCGTACGGTACCGAGTACTGGTTGCCCTTGTCGAAGAAGCTGTTCAGGTAGGCCGCGTTCATGTTCTTGAAGTTCGACAGCTGCGCCTTGTCGAGCGGCTGCGCCTTGCCCTGGCCGATCAGCGTCTGCACCGCGAAGCCGGTCGGCACGACGATGTCGTAGCCCTTGGCGCCGGCGGCGAGCTTGGCGAGCATTTCTTCGTTGTCGCCGTAGTAGTCCTGCACCAGCTTGCACTTGCAGTACGCTTCGAAGCGCTTGGCGGCGGCGTCGGACAGGTAGTTGTTCCAGTTGTAGAGATGCAGCGTGTCGGCGGCGTAGGCGCTGGCCGATGCAGCGAGCGCGAGGCCCAGCAGCAGTTTCTTCATGACAATCCCCTTTTTATTGGCGTGGTACGGCGAAAGAAAACGGGTTCGGCCAACGTTGGCCGAACGCTGGGCTTTGAGTCGCGAACAAAACTCAGCGAAGTGGTCCCGGCTAGGCGCGCTGCCGCAGACAGTACGATTAGTACGGCAAGGCAGCGCAACAACGCCGGGAGGGTTTTGTTCGCGGCTCTTAGTTGCCTCCGCGCAATGCGCTCGGCGACACCTTGGATGCGATCACGATCAGCGCCAAGGTGAGCAGCATCAGCAAGCTGGATACCGCGTTCACCTCCGGCGTCACCGCGATCTTGATCATCGAGTAGATCTCGAGCGGCAGCGTCGACGCGCCGGCGCCGGCGGTGAAGAAGGTGATCACGAAGTCGTCGATCGACAGGGTGAACGCCATCAAGGCGCCGGCGATGATGCCGGGCATGATCACCGGCAAGGTCACCAGCCGGAACGCCTGCAGCGGGCTGGCGCCGAGGTCGCGCGCCGCCTCGACCAGACTCTCGTCCATCCCCTGCATCCGCGCGCGCACCACGATCGCGACGAAGCCGATGCAGAACGCGATGTGCGACAGGATGATGGTGATAAGGCCCAACTCGAGGATGCCGATCAGCTGGTTGACGATGACGAAGAAGATCACCAAGGACACGCCCATCAGCAGCTCCGGGATCGCGATCGGTGTCAGCACCAGGAACGGCAGGATGCGCAGCTTGTACTTGTGCAGCGCGATGCCGGCCAGGGTGCCGAACACGGTGGCGAACAGGCTCGCCACCACGCCGATCAGCAGCGAGTGGCCGGCCGCGGTCAGCATCTTCTGGTTGTTGAACAGCTTGGTGTACCAGTCGAGCGTGAAGCCGACCCACTCCGCGTTGAGCTTGGAGTCGTTGAACGAGTACAGCACCACGATGAACAGCGGCAGGTACAGGAACAGATAGGTGAGGACCGCCGACGCCTTCAGCCACCAGGATTTCTTCTTAGCCACGCTTCGCCCCCCTTCTGGCCACCATGGCGCCGAGCGCGGCGATCAGCAGCACGCCGCCGGTCAGCACGATCGACAGCACCGAACCGAACGGCCAGTCGCGGGTGTCGAGAATCTGCTGCTTGATCAGGTTGCCGATCAGGATCGAGTCGGTGCCGCCGAGGATGTCCGGGATCGCGAACATGCCGAGCGCCGGGATGAACACCAGCGCCGAGCCGGCGAACACGCCGGGCAGGCTCAGCGGCCAGGTGATCCGCCAGAAGCGCTGCCAGGCACTGGCGCCGAGGTCCTGCGCCGCGTCGAGCAGCGCCATGTCGTGCTTCTCGAGGTTGGCGTACAGCGGCAGCACCATGAACGGCAGGTGCACATAGACCATGCCGATCATCACCGCGATCGGCGTGAACAACAGCTGGATCGGCTCGAAGCCCATCCCGGTCACCACCCAGTTGACCGCACGGCTGAACGCCGACTGCGGGCCGAGGATGATCATCCAGGCGTAGATGCGGATCAGGAAGTTCGACCAGAACGGCAGGATCACCATCAGCAGTAACAGGTCGCGCCACTTCTTGTGGCTGGTGGCGATCAGCCAGGCGAGCGGGTACGCCAACAGCACGCACAACAGCGTGGTCAGGCCGGCGTAGCCGACCGACTTGACGAACAGCTCGAAGTACAGCGGCTCCTCGATGAGGCGGCTGAAGTTGTCGAGCGTCAGGTCCCAGACGAGCTTGCCGTCCTCGAGGTTGTACATCGGCGCCAGGCCGCCGTAGTCACCCGGGTTGCGGAACGCCGCGACGAACATGATCGCGGTCGGGATCAGGAAGAACAGGGTCAGGTAGACGAGCGGCGGCCACGAGAGCAGCCACTTGCCGAATCGGTTGCGCAGCATATCGGCTTACTCCGTGAGGAAGCTGCCGGCGTCGAAGCGCCAGGCCACTTCGACCACGTCGTTGTCGTCGAAGAACTTCGCGATGCCCGGGATACTGTTCGGCAGCATCGCCTCGATGATCACCCCCTCGGCGACCTCGACCATGTAGATCGTCACGTCGCCCAGGTACAGGCAGTCGTTCACCCGGCCCTTGAAGTGCGCGTCGTCGGGATGACGGCCGAGTTCCTTGTCGAGCTTGATCTTCTCCGGGCGCAGCGCCAGCCAGCCGTTCTGGCCCGGACGGGCTCCGGCGACGCTCTGGCACTTCACCTCGCCGCAGCCCTTCAGCTCGACGCTCATCGTCGCGCCGTCGACCGCCTTGACCATGCCCTCGAGCACATTGCACTGGCCGATGAAGTCGGCGACGAAACGGTTCTTCGGGTGGCTGTAGATCCGTTCCGGGATGTCGAGCTGCTCGACCTGACCGTGGCTCATCACCGCGATGCGGTGCGACAGCGCCAGCGCCTCGCCCTGGTCGTGGGTCACGTAGACGAAGGTGATGCCGACCTCCTTCTGCAGATTGATCAGCTCGATCTGCATCTGCTCGCGCAGCTTGGCGTCGAGCGCCGACAGCGGCTCGTCGAGAAGCAGCACGCGCGGCCGGTCGACCAGCGCGCGGGCAATCGCGACGCGCTGGCGCTGGCCGCCGGACAACTCGTGCGGGAAACGTTGGCCGAACGGGGTGAGGCGCACGTCCTCGAGCAGCTCGTTGACCTGCGACTCGATCTTCTTGGCGTCCCAGCCTGCCATCTGCAGCGGGAAGGCGATGTTCTGGCGCACCGTCATGTGCGGGAACAGCGCGTAGCTCTGGAACACGGTGTGCACCGGGCGCTTCTCCGGCGGCACCTGCGACACGTCCTGGCCGTCGAGCAGGATCGCGCCGGAATCCGGCTGTTCGAAGCCGGCCAGCATGCGCAGCAGCGTGGTCTTGCCGCAACCGGACGGGCCGAGCAGCGTGAAGAACTCGCCCGCTTCGACCGACAGGCTGACGTTGTTCACGGCGGTGAAGTCGCCGAACCGTTTCACGACATTGTTGATTTCAAGAAGAGCCACGATCTTCCCCGCCCTTTTAAAAGGGCGCCATTGTAGTAAAAAACCCTCTGCAAGGTAAGCCGAAAAATGCCTTCAGATTCAAGACCTCAGCGCACTTTATGGCAATGGCAACTGCGGAGAAGACTTCCGGGCGGTAAGTGGCTCTTTTCGTTGAAAAAATCGCCACGACCCCAAGGGCGGCGGCGATTTGTTTTCGGTCAAACAATGACGTGGTTTGGCAACAGCGTTCAGTCGCCGGTCGACCAGCGCCCCTCGTTGAAGAAGCGCCGGTAGCGCTCCAGCCACGGCGCGATGTCGTGGCCCTGTTCGGCCAACCAGCGCGGGTCGTAGTAGCTGTTCAGGTAGCGGTTGCCGTCGTCGCAGATCAGCGTGACGATCGCGCCCTCCTCGCCGCGGCTCACCATCTCGCTGGCCAGCTCGCAGACGCCGTACAGATTGGTGCCGGTCGAGCCGCCGCACTTGCGGCCGAGCGCCTCCTCGAGGAAATGGATCGCCGCGTAGCTGGCGACGTTCGGCACGCGGATCACCTTGTCGATCACCGACGGGATGAACGACGGCTCGACGCGCGGCCGGCCGATGCCCTCGACGCCGGAGCCGCCCTCGCACTGGCAATCGGTCTTGCCGCTGTAATAGCTTTCATAGAACACCGAGTTGTCCGGGTCGACCACGCAGATCTTGGTGGCTAGCTGCTGATAGCGCACGTAGCGGCCGAAGGTCGCGCTGGTGCCGCCGGTGCCGGCGCCGCAGACGATCCACGTCGGTTCCGGGTTCGGTTCGAACGCCATCTGCTTGAAGATGGTGTCGGCGATATTGTTGTTGCCGCGCCAGTCGGTCGCTCTTTCTGCATAGGTGAACTGGTCCATGTAGTGGCCGTTCGTTTCACGGGCCAGCCGCGCCGACTCGTCGTAGATCGTCGCCGGGTCGTCGACCAGATGGCAGCGGCCGCCGTAGAACTCGATCGAACGGATCTTTTCGGCCGACGTACCGCGCGGCATCACCGCGACGAAGGGCAGGCCGAGCAGCCGCGCGAAGTAGGCCTCGGACACCGCGGTGCTGCCGCTGCTGGCCTCGATGACGGTGGTGCCCTCGGCGATCCAGCCGTTGCACAGGCCGTACAGGAACAAGGAACGCGCCAGCCGGTGCTTGAGGCTGCCGGTCGGATGGGTCGATTCGTCCTTGAAGTAGAGCTGGATCTGCGGCAGCGCCGGGATCGCGAGCGGGATCAAATGGGTATCGCTGGAACGGTTGAAGTCGGCTTCGATCTTGCGGATCGCCTGGGATACCCAGCTTTTCATGCGTCTCTCCCCAATCGGTATTGGATAATGTCTACCGATTGTAGCCCGGTCGAATCCAAAACGGCGCGCCGCGGCGGTTTGACGCGCCGACAGGCGCCTCGACGTCCGGCTTGACGTTGATGACGCGAAAGCGCGCCAATAGATCCCCCTGCCCGGCGAATACGCTGCTGGAACCGAGCGCGGCCAACACGGCCAGAGTGAGTACCTTCTTCATTAGTTGTATGCTCCACGGCTTTGACAGAATCCCTGTCGCACGCGTTGACGCCGGAGCGCGCCGGCAGTAGCGTGCGGCAACCGGGGCAAAGCGTACGCAATCGCGCGCTTGCCAATCTTGCGCTAGATCATGAGTACGTCATGCGATACACCGATTTGCGAGACTTCGTCGCCCAACTCGAAAAACAGGGCGAGCTGAAACGAATTACCCATCCAGTCTCCCCCCGGCTGGAGATGACCGAGATCGGCGACCGGGTACTGAAAGCCGGCGGCCCGGCGCTGCTGTTCGAGGCCCCCGAGACCGACGGCCACCGCTACGACATCCCGGTGCTCGCCAACCTGTTCGGCACGCCGCGCCGCGTCGCGCTCGGCATGGGCGCCGACGAGGTGATGCAGCTGCGCGAGATCGGCAAGACGCTCGCCTACCTGAAGGAGCCGGAGCCGCCGAAGGGCTTCCGCGACGCCTGGGACAAGCTGCCGCTGTTGAAGCAGGTGCTGTCGATGGCGCCGAAGGAGGTGAAGAAGGCCGCCTGCCAGGACGTGGTGATCGAGGGCGGCGACGTCGACCTGACCACGCTGCCGATCCAGCACTGCTGGCCGGGCGACATCGCGCCGCTGGTCACCTGGGGGCTGACGGTGACGCGCGGCCCGCACAAGAAGCGCCAGAACCTCGGCATCTACCGCCAGCAGCTGATCGGCCGTAACCAGCTGATCATGCGCTGGCTGGCGCACCGCGGCGGCGCGCTGGACTTTCGCGAGCATCGGCGGGCGTTTCCCGGCACGCCGTTCCCGGTGTCGGTGGTGCTCGGCTGCGACCCGGCGACGATACTCGGCGCGGTGACGCCGGTGCCGGACACGCTGTCCGAATACCAGTTCGCCGGCCTGCTGCGCGGCAGCAAGACCGAGCTGGTGAGGAGCATCGGCAACGACCTGCAGGTGCCAGCCTCGGCCGAGATCGTGCTCGAAGGGGTGCTGACGCCGTGCGCGGGCGGCTTCGAGGGCGTGTCGGAGCACGGCGTGCCGGTGAAGGAAGTAGACGGGTTTCTCTACGCGCTGGAAGGCCCGTACGGCGACCACACCGGCTACTACAACGAGCAAGACTGGTTCCCGGTGTTCACCGTCGAGCGCATCACCCACCGCCCCGACCCGATCTACCACAGCACCTACACCGGCAAGCCGCCGGACGAGCCGGCCATACTCGGCGTGGCGCTGAACGAGGTGTTCGTGCCGATCCTGCAGAAGCAGTTCCCGGAGATCGTCGACTTCTACCTGCCGCCGGAGGGCTGCAGCTACCGGATGGCGGTGGTATCGATCAAGAAGCAGTACCCGGGCCACGCCAAGCGGGTGATGCTCGGCGTATGGAGCTTCCTGCGCCAGTTCATGTACACCAAGTTCATCGTGGTGGTCGACGACGACGTCGACACCCGCTCGTGGCAGGAGGTGATCTGGGCGATCACGACAAGGATGGACCCGGTGCGCGACACCACCCTGATCGACCACACACCGATCGATTACCTGGACTTCGCGAGCCCGGTGTCGGGCCTGGGCGGCAAGATGGGCCTCGACGCGACCAATAAATGGCCGGGCGAGACTAATAGGGAGTGGGGCCGCACCATCGAGATGGACGGTGCGGTGAAGCAGAGGGTCGACGCGATCTGGCGCGACTTAGGGCTCTAAGTCACTTCGCCGGTTCGGCCAACTCGAGCGCATCGAGCTCGAGTTCCGGGCCGAGCGGCGTAGTCACCTCGCGGGCCAGCCGGTAGCGCACCGGCTGGCCCGCCGCCGTTTGCAGCGCCTTCAAGCGTGCCGCGTCGACGCCGCGCCCGGCGGCTTGCGGGTGGATAGGCACGATGCGGCCGTCGCTCTGCTCGATCGCGAGACGGGTGAACGGCACGTTGCCGACGCTGATCAGGCGGCCGGCCTGCCAGGGTTTGCCGCCCATGCCAGTCAACAGCAGCAGGCCCATCAGGGCAATTCCGAAACGTTTCATGGCTGTTTGACGATCGATAGATAGCTATAGGCCGGCAAGGTCAGCGTGACGTCGTGACTGAAGTCCAGCGCCTGCGCATAGGTCTCGCCGCTGGCGGGCAACTTCAGCTTCTGCGACGACACCGCGACCGCCGGTAGCTTGATGGTGATATTGCCCACCGTGTAGCTCCTGGCCGGGAAGCCGTAGTTCGAAGGGTAGCTGGTGGTATTGGTCATCGCCAATGTCGCCCCCAGCCGCTGCATCACCCGGCTGTAATTGCCGCCACCGACGCTCGCAAGACCCGCGTTGAGCGCCGCCTCGCCGACGGTCGGGGTGGTCGCCCACTGCTTGAAGATCCCGGTGCCGTACTGGTGCAGCATCAGCATGCCGGCCACGACCGCCTTCGGGTAATAGCAATCCGAGCCGTTGCCCCAGCTCTTCATATCGCAGGACGGCTGCGCCAGGAACTGCTCGAACTCGCCGCCGCTGACCAGCTCCGGGTGCTCGCGCGCCCCGCCCTGCGCATCCGGGTACAGCGCCGCCGACACCAGATAAGCCATGGTCTGCGACGACAGCTCGTTCTCCCAGGTGGTCGGCGTCGCATTCGCCGCCGAGCTCGGGCTGAACAGCTTGTTGTAAGCGTAGAGCAGATGCTGGTACTCGTGCGACAGCGTGAAGAAGGTCTGCTTGGCGCCCAACACATTGTCGCCCCACACCGCGCCGCCCGAGTAGATCAGCGTGTCGAGGTTGAGGAAGGTGACCAGCGCCTCGTTGCTGTTGCGGATCGCGCTAACCGTCGCCTGGCAGGACGCGTCGCTCGCGCAGCCGCTCGACGCGTTCAGCGTGTCGGCATAGCTCTTGCGGTAGACATTGACCGTGTTGACGAAGCCCTGCAGGCCGCTGATGCTGGCCGGATTGTTCAGGCTGGCGAGCACCAGGTGCACGTCGGCCACCGTGGACGGCAGCAGCACGCCGCTGCCGAAACGGCTGTTGGTCGCGCCCCACGGCGCGCTGATCAGCTGGGTCTCCAGCGGCGACACGTATTGGGTGAAATTGGTGGTCAGGAAGCTGACCATGGGCGTGGTCACCTTGCTGCTCTGGCTGCTGTCCGCCCACACGTACAGCTGCGGGCCGTTCGGATCGCTGGTCAGCGGCACTTTACCGAGCACCGTCGCAGTCACCGCGCGCTGGTTGGCATGGTCGTACCAGCTGTCGCTATCGCCGACGTTGTACACCTTGTTATACGCGGCGGTGCGCAGCAGCACGCCGGCCGCGGCCGCCTGCGCCGGCACGCTTTGGAAGCGCTGCAGCTGTTGCTCCAGCGCTTGCAGCCGCTGCTCGGCCGCCGACCCGGCGCCATCGTTGCGGTACGCCCCGCCGACCGTCAACGCCGTGCCCCCGCCGCCCGGGTTATCGATGCTGCTCACCACACCCTGCCAGTTGCCTGCGGCGGCCGCCGTCAGCGTCACGCTCTGCGCGGAGCCGGAGGTATTGGCGACGTACAGCACAGAGCCGGCCGTCTGGGTGGACGCGCCGGCCGGCATCGAACACGCACCGCCGTTGCACGACAGCCCGCTGGCAACGAGGCTGCTGCCGGCCGAAGGCGCCGCGCCGCCGGAACTGCCGCCACCTCCCCCTCCCCCACCGCCGCAGGCGGTCAGCACCACCGCCGTCAACACGACTATCGCCAGGCCCCGTTTGTTCATCATGCATCCCATATGGATTGAAAATGGTCTGGATGATTATCTCGGGTTTTTGCTAAAACTCAACCGATCTGGATAGGAAACAGGACAAAGCGATACAGCGCCGCGCCACGGCGTCACATTGCCACCCCTGCCGTTCGGCCAAGCTGTTATCCTTGCTGCGATTTTGACCGGAGACCTGCCATGAGCACTTTGCGTAACCCGAATTCCCGCCGCCGCCTGAACCGCCTGAGCGAGCGCCAGAAGAAGAAGCTGCGCGTCGGCGAGTTCCAGGAACTGGGCTTCCGCCTGCTCGCCACGCTGAGCGACAGCGTCGACGTGACCGCCGAGGACATCCTGCTCGACGAGTGGCTGGGCGAAGTCGAACGCCACGACGTCAGCTTCGGCGGCCACTTCGCCGCCGGCAAACCGTCGCAGCTGAACGGCATGGTGTTCCCGGTCGGCCGTGGCGGCGTCGACGCCGGCACCCGCGAACAGCTGGTCGCCTGGCTGAAGGCACGCCCGGAAGTGGCGCAACTGGACGCCGGCGAGCTGATCGACGTCTGGTACAACTGAGTCGCCCGCTTCAAAGACAAAACGCCCGGTCCTGCGACCGGGCGTTTTTCTTGCGCATTGAAGCAGCACTATTGCTTATCTGGGCGTGGCCATAGCGTCTTAGGACTAGCAGGATCAGTTTCATTGACGAAATGAATATTGCAGTCTGTACCACTTAGCCAACCAGAAAACCCCGATCCTCGATAGTTTTCCACTTCAAGCCGATAGATATCACCCTCCTTCGGCGTAATTTCGGTAAGCCATTCGCAGCGCGCCTCTTGACCCCCGTCATACCAATACACGAGTACATTGGCCAATCGTCCCGGAGCGGCCACTTTGGCGCTTATTGTCCGATTCTTCCCGGAGGGGTAAATGTATCTTTGCTGGCAGTCGCTCGGACCACTAAATATTTTGCAGTCCGCGTAAGCATAATTAACTTTTAAGTAGTAATTCCTGCCCGCATAGGTTTTATCGATGACGTTGATCGTAGCAACCGGCCCGGAAGTTGGCGCGACATAATTGTATGAGGCACAGCCGCTCAAAATAGTAGAAAGTAGAAAGAGTAGAAAATTTTTCATTGCCAATGTGTTAGGTGTGGGTTGTTAATTAAAAGCACAACCCAATGATATGTTGTTCGAACTTGCGGCTGGCACTGTTTCTGGCTGCTGATCGAGGCTTGGCTGCGGGTGATCAGGTCGCGGGCGGCGTCCAGCGTGACGGTGTCGCCCTTCAGCGCCACGCCGGTCAGCCGGAGGTCGCCCTGATCCGGCGTGGCGTCGCCCCGGGCGGTGACGGTGAGGATCGTCCGAGATGCGACAACTAGGTCAAGTCGGGTAGTTGTCGATGATGCTCGACGAGCCTGTTAGAAGTTATGCAACACCACTGCTACACGCTAATAGCGTACCCATTTACCTGTTGCTTTTAGTGTTGGCGACTTTCCATCTACTTCATAAAACCATTCAGGGGGGTAATTTACATCTCCCACCAATACCCCGAATCTATTGTCAGGGTAATTGTGCATAGCACCGATGTAGGTTCCTTGTCCTTCAGGATTAATTAACCTAAAACGCAAGCTTCCATCAGCATTGAAGATTACCGCATTGTGAGGGGCTGAGACATCAGGGAAGTCAGGGGGAGATGATGACCCCAACCCCTCTACTGGAAATGTAACAAGAACGCCGGTTCGATCTGGCAGGATATGTGCAAGCTGCTTAATCGGTAAACTCACCTTGGTTCCATTTTCCAATAGTAACGAAACAGAAATATTCTTGCAAGGTTCCGGCAGGCTATCAACGGCTTTCCAGCGCTCAACCCCTCCATCGTCACTTCCTTCATGAATAACTTCCGCCTGCACCCCATTTGCACCTTGATATAAGCCAATAACTTGTCTAATTAATGCACTCATTGCAAATCCTTCACAGACCCCAGGTTTATTTGATACAAGTCGGGCCGACTGTATGGGGAGTTTTGCACAAAGTTCACCTGATGCCCACCACCTGGAAGCTCCACTTTGTTCATGCTATCCCACATAGGCCCCACCGTCCCCTCTCGAATACCTACCCCTGGTTTCGCAGTGAATTCGATTGTATAAAGTTTTCCACTCTTCCACTCCTCGGGCACTGCAAGCACATTACGGACGTCAGCTACCGATTTTACAGGGCTTGTGGTAGCCCAACTACCCAAGGCTCTATTGGCAGCCTCCGGATTGCCATCTTTAAATGCCTTTTTAATGTCCTCATATTGGCTTTCATTAATCGCCATTCGATATGTCTCAGGCCGTGTTGCAATCCGATCAGTCACCTCTGTAACTTCTTTCCACGCCGGACGCTGCGTGTCCCAGCGGGGGAGCTTGTCACTTTGGGGTCTGCTGTTCGCTAGAACTTCTTCATTAGCTTTCTTTTGATCATCGATTCTCGGCAATCCATCACGGTCAGTTACTTGTCCCGCATTGATGTTTTCGGCCCGATGTGTTGTTCCTGGCTGGAAGTCTCGCTGAGCCGATTGCATGAACCCTTCATTATCACGATAGAAGTTACCCTCGACTTTTGCTTTCTTGGCCGCCTCGGCTTGTGCTTGGGCGGCTTTTTTCTTTTCTATCGCCTCCTCTACCTTGACAATAGCCTTCTTGGTACCGGCCTGGGCAGTATCAACGATCACCTCGGCAGAGCGCCCAGCCCCTAAGGCCCCGGCAACTGCTCCACCGGTACGCACTACCGTCAGTAGTTGCTGGGCTCCGCTCACATCCTGTCCATAGATACGATTGAGCTGTGCTTGCAGGTCTTTGTTGAGACTGACCGCCATCCCTTCGCCAATGGCATTACCCGTAGAAATGAAGCCATCTTTGGTATTGGTGACAATAGACTTGCCACAAGAAAGAGGACTGCTGGCGCAATCCATTGCGGCTCCAGCCAGATTTCCGGCAATATCAAGTGCCGTAGTGCCGGCCTTCTTGGCTGTGCCAACCGGGTCATTTTTAACGGACTGCCAGGCCGACTTGGCCTTGTCCATTGCTCCTTGGCCTGGTGTGCGAATGACACCAGGTTTAAGATTCTTATTGATGAACTCTTGGTTGAGGGATGCTTCCGGAGCGTACATCTCTGGCCGTGTGAATTGATTTTGGGTAGCGGTGAAGAGCTTCTGTGTCTGGCCCAACTCGTTTACAAATGAGCCTTGATTGCT
Source organism: Crenobacter sp. CS_VA4 (assembly GCF_055597485.1). Taxonomy (NCBI): domain Bacteria; kingdom Pseudomonadati; phylum Pseudomonadota; class Betaproteobacteria; order Neisseriales; family Neisseriaceae; genus Crenobacter; species Crenobacter sp. CS_VA4. Next base: position 40,545 of record NZ_JBVMAE010000024.1, on the reverse strand, counting down.
GGCTAAGAATGCTTTCGCTCCCACGTCTTCGCCCGATTTGAGCGTGAGGTTCCAAATTAAGTCAGTTTGCTTAGCGGCCTGTTGTGAAAGGCGTTTTTCAGCCTCTTCCTCGCTAATTCCCTGTTGCCGTGCAAATCGCTTAGCGTTCTGTTTGAGCCATTCAACCTCTTTAGGGTGCAGCTGCCGGTTGTACTTCTCCCCATCCAGCGCCACCGCACCGCCCGACAGCGCGCCCGTCGTCCCGCCGCCGACCAGGCCGCCGACGATGCCCCCGCTCGCGACCGCTGCCCACTGCTGGATCGCCTTGCGTTCCGTCTCGCTCAGTTGGGTATGGTTTTGCAGGTAGTCGGCGACCTGGGTGCCGATCCACTCGTTGGCGCCGGCCGCCGCCAGGCCTGCGAGCGCATTGCCGCCGCCGGCCTTGGCTTGCAAGGCACCCATCAGCGCATGCAGCGCGATCTTTTCCGGGCTGCCGTCTTTCCAACCCATTTTCTGTGCCAGATCGCCGACCGCCCGGAAGCCCACCTCGCCCAGCACGCGGCTGAATTCCTGCTGCTCGGCCACCTTCTGCGCATCGAAGATCCGGTCCAGCTTGGCGTTGGCGTTGGCCGTATCGCGGCTGAGGCCGGCGGTGCTGTCCTGGCCGGTGACCTTGTCCTGCTTGACGGTGATGGTGCCCGGCGCGATGGCGCTGCGGGTGGTGCTGTCGGCCTTGTCGCTGACCGGGACGCCCAGCCCCGGTATGAGAGCGAATTTGGTCGGGTCACCGCCCATGCCGTTGCCGCCGCTGCTGAAGCTGACACTGGCGCTGACCGCCTCGTACTCGGCGTGATTGCTCAGGTTGCTGTGCCCGAGGCTGTTGGTGCTGAGGCGGTTCTTGCCCGGGTCGGCGTCGCTGGCGATGACGGCGCCGTTGAGCTGAGTATGGTTGCCGACGTTGACGTCGAAGCCCCCCTTGCCGGCAAACAGGCCAGTCTGCTCCTGCACGCTGTGCCAGTCGCTCTTGGTCTGGCTGAAGCTGAGGCTGCCGTCCACGCCGCTGTCGTTGCCGAAGGCGTAGCGGCCTTCGATCTGACCGGAGAAGCTCTTCTGCTTGTACTGGTCGCGGTCCTGCTCGCTGGTCAGCGTCAGGTCGCGGCCGACGTCGAGCTTGATGGTGTCGGCGCGGGCGACGGTGCCGGTCAGCGTCGCGTCGCGGCCGGTCTTGACGGTGAGGGTCTTGGCGGCGTCGAGCGTGGTTTCTTCGTGCGTCAGGCTGCTGATCTGGGTGCTGCTCTGATCGTACGCCAGCGCGCCGTAGAGGCCGAAGCCGCCTTTGCCGCCGCCGCTGCCGACACTACCGCCGGCGTACACGCCCACTTCGGCGTCGATCTTGCGGCTGGTGCTCTCCTGGCTGCTGATCGCTGCCTGGCTGCGGGTGATCAGGTCGCGGGCGGCGTCGAGCGTGACCGTGTCGCCCTTCAGTGCCACGCCGGTCAGGCGGATGTCGCCCTGCTCCGGGGTGGTATCGCCACGTGCGGTAACGGTAAGGTTGCCGCCGGCAGCGGCGCCGGCCTTCTTGACCATATCGACATGCGCCTTGCTCTCGCTTTCCTGGCGGCTGTAACCGATGCCGATCGAGACCCGGCCGCTGGCGCCCTCTTTACTGTCCTTCTTCTGCACCTTCTCGAGCAGCTGCGCCAGGTCTTTGGCCGCATAGGCGGCCTTGGCCGCGTACAGCGCCTTCAGCCTCGGATCGTTGACTTGAGTACCTCGTTCGGCCGCCTGCTGGATGCTGGCGACGGCGTCGGCCACGTTGCTCTTGGCGCCGATGCGCACACCGGTGCTTTCGGTGTAGCTGAGCGTGCGGCTATCCAGCGTATCGACTACCGCGGTGACGTTGACGTTGCGCCCGGTGATATCGATGTTCTTGTCAGCCTGGAGCTGGGTACCTTTAAGGTCGATGTCACGCGCCGCATTGACGGCGACATTGCCGTTGACACTGCCGATGGTGGTGACCTGGTGCTCGAGACTGGTTTGTTTTTCATCCAGCCCCTGTGTCTGCTTGCCGATGGTGACGCGCGGACGAGCTGAGGTGCCGCTGGAGAACATCCCGCTCGTGCGCTCTTCCCTGTGATGGTACGACTCCGAGATGTTGTCGGCGGTGGTGATATTGATATCTTGTCCGGCCTTCAAGGTTACGTCGTCATTACCGACAACCTGCCCAGCCTTGATGGTCAGATCGCGACCGCTCTGCACCGCGACACTGCCGGCCGACACGGTAGTGCCGACTTCGGTGGTGCTGTTGTGCGCGACGATATCGGTGGTCGACTTGCGCTTGAACATGCCGCCCGACGAGGTGTGTCGCTCTTTGTAGTCGCTGTGCGTGTCCTGCGCGGTGCCGAGCGTGACGTCGCGGCCGGCCACCAGCGCCGCTTGGCCGTCCGAGGTCAGGTAGGCGGCCGAGGCCGACAGATCGCGCCCGGCCGCCACGGTGAGGTCGCCTTTGCTCGCCAAGGCCGAGCCCTGCTGTTTCAGATCATGGACTTCGTCGCGGTCGCTGCTGCGCCAGCTAGTGCTGTCGGAGCGGGTCGCGACGGTGTTGAGCGTGACGTCGTTGCCGGCAGCGACGGTCAGTGCGCCATTGTCGGACTTGGCCTGCGAGCCGGTCAGCGCCAGGTCGTGCCCGGCGACCAGCTTCTGATCGCCGCCGCTGATTAAGGAACCCGCATTCACGGTGTCGGTGCGCGAGCTGTTGCCGAAGCGGTTGGTGTTCAGGCTGGTCTGTTTGGTGTCCACGGTGGCGGTCACGGTCAGGTCGTGGCCTGCTTGGGCCAACAGGCTGCCGCCGGCCTTGGCCTGCGAGCCGGTGATGGTCAAGTCGTTGCCGGCTTGCAGCGCCAAGCTGCCGGCGGCCGCGACGCTGCTGGCCTGGTGCTTGACTTCGCTGGTGCTGAAGCCGCCGTTGCGCCACGACGAGCCGATGCCCTGCTGGGTTTCGGTACTGGCGAGGCTCAGGTTGCGGCCCGCCGACAGCAGCGCGTCGCCGTTGGCCTGGACGTTGGCCGCACTCAGCGACAGGTCGCGGCCGGCGCTCAGCTGCACGTTGTCGCCGCTGACGCTGGCGGTCCGGAGCCTATGCGTGCTGTCGGTGGTCAGCGACAGGTCCTGCACCGCCTTCAGGATGACGTCGCCACCGGCGGCGACGAGGCCGCCGGCGTTGTCGATGCTATTGGCCGACACTTGCAGGGAATTCTTGGCCAGCAGGCTGCCGCTGTTGCTCACCGTGCCTGTCGATGCGATGGCGATATCGTTGCCGGCCATCACCGCGCCCTGGCCGGTGAGGCTGCCGTTCTTGGCGTTGGCGAGGTAGACCACCGGCACCAGCACGTCCTGGCCGTCCACATGCTGCGAGACCAGCCAGACCATGTCGCTGGTCAGCCGCGCCATTTGCTCGGCGCTCAAGGCGACACCGGCGCTCAGGTGGAAGTCGTTGGCGTATTTCACGCCGTTGTCGAGCAGTGCCTGGTACTGAGTGAGACTGCTATCGTAGCCGGCCAGGTAGCGGCGGCCGGTCAGCTGGGTGATGGTGTCGGTGACCAGCTTTTGCTCGTAGAAGCCGTCGCCGAGGCGCTTCTGCACCGTGCCGGCGTCATAGCCGAGCCGCGACAGCAGGTAGTCCGACGAGATGAAGTTGCTGTACTGGGTGAAGCGCGGATCGGTTTCGATCAGGTAGTGTTGATCCGGCGCCGACTTCACCTTGAACAGGCCGCCGGTAGGTACGGTGTAAGAACCGGCGACCGGGTTGCCGGCCTGCGCGCCGGCCGCCTGCAGCACCACCCCGTTCGCCGGCACCGTGGTCCAGGCCCCGCGCGGCAAAGCCTTGCCGGTTTCGGCCGTCAGAGCAGCGCCCGCGACGGCATTGCCGTCCACCTTGCTCACCCCCGCAAGCTTATCGAAGATCTGATTCACCAGCGCATCGCCCGCCGCGAGGACGCCGCTGTCGTTGACGCTGAAGCCCTTGCCCTCGACGCCGCTCAGCGAGCCGGCCGACGCCAGCGCCTGGCCCTGGCTGCCGGTCAATGAACCGGATGACGACAAGGCCTGGCCCATTGCGGCGGCGGTGCTGGTCGGGTTTACCGTAGTGTTCTGGATATTCGGCGCGGTCAGCGACAACCGGGTGCCGGCCGAGACGATCGCGTCGAGGCTGCCGATTTTATGGACTTCGGTGGAGGTAGATTGCGTAGAGTAACAGCCATTAACATAAAAATCATAGCATTTCGCAGGAGATAATTTACCATTGAAATTAAACTGAACAGGGCCGAAGTAATTCGTATTTACAGTAGCAACTGTTTCATTCAAATCCTGCCCGACATTCTGGATTTGATTCCCGGCCACCATCGTGATGGCCTGTCCGGCCGCGAACGTGCTGTAGCGGTTGGTCACCGATTGGGCATTGATGGTGATATTGCCGCCGGCTAATAGCTTGGCTGGGTCGGGTGTCCCGCTCGCGATATCGGTTACCTTGGTAATGAAGCTACTTTGCGCCGTTTGCCCCGGCTGGGCTACGTCATCTCGACCAGGGATAGCGTAGCTTGCATAGTTCGATGAAAGAATATTCTTATTTGGATCATAGGGGGCCTGACCATATCTGAAGCCTAAAACCGCGTAAGAAGCAGTTGCAGCGGAGCTACTTGAAAAGCTCCCTAGATATGTTGCACCTACGGCTCCCCATGCAGGATAGCCATCCATTCTACCGAAATATGGAACACTAATTATTCCGCTAGGAATAGAAGTTTCAGTGCCGATACCATATCGCCCACTAGTTATTTTGACAGTTAAAATATGACTAGCAGCATCGTCATTAAGAATTTCAACATTAAAAGCCGTGCCGCCCATTCTAAAATCATCATAGTCAGGTAAACCATTCAACCCTGCATGAATTGTATTGAACCCCACATTTGCACATGAGTGACCATAATAAACTGGGCAATAATCTGGAAGATACGTATCCCGAACAACAGAACTAGAAGTTGTCGTCTGGCTGACCGAGACTGGACTCGACTGGTTGATCACCGTCCCGGCATTCACCGTCAGATTCCCCTCCGCTTCGATCGTCGCGGTATCGTTCAGCAGCAGTTGCGTCGGCCGGGCTGTGCTGCCGAGCTTCATGTCCCCCATCGAGTAGAGCCACGCCTTGCCGCTATTGGTGAGCTGGCCGGCCACGTCCAGATTCAGCGAGTTCGTCGACGCGATCACCGCGTTGGCGCCGGCATTGCTCAGGTTGGTGGCCACCGCGGAGACGTCGCCGCCGACGATCAAACCGGTGTTGTTGATGTTCGCTGCGTTCAACGACACCGTGTCGCCGTTGATCGCGCCCTGGTTATTCAGGTCGCCGGCCACATTGGTCGTCAGCAGCTGCCCGGCCAATACCCCGCCCGCCGCGTTGTTCAGCCCCTGCACGTTGACGGTGAACGCATGGACCGCCTGCAAGGCGCCGGCATTGTAGAGGGTGCCGGCGATGTTGAGCCGCAGGTCATGGTTGGCCTGGATCAGGCTGCCGGCCGGGTTGGTGAAGCTGCCGTTCAGCGTCAGCTGCAGGTCCTGACCGGCCTGCAGCGTGCCCGGGTTGGCCAGCTGGTTCGCCGACAGCGCTAGGCTGCCCAGCGCGGTCACCTTGCCGGCCAGGTTGTCCAGCGTTTGCGCCTGCAGCGTCCAGTCTCCGTTCGTCGCCAGCGTGCCCTGCTGGCTGTTGTCGAACGCGCCGCGAATGGTCACCGTGCTGGCGCCGTTGCCCAGCGCGAGCAATGAGCCTGCGCGGTTGTTCAGGCTGCCCGCGCTCATCGTGAGCGTCGCGCCGCTCTGAATCAGCCCGGCCGAGTTGTCGACGCTGGCCGCGCTGAGCGTCAAGGCGCCGACGCTGCCGAGCGTGCCCTGGTTGTTGCCGAGCTGATTGGCCACGGCGACATCGAGGCCGGTCTGGCTCGTCAGCGTGCCGCGGCTATTGGTCAGCGCGCTGCCCGACACGGCGAGGCCGCCGTTCGAGACGATCTGCCCTTGGCTGTTGTCGACCGCCCCGGTAAAGCGCAACGTTCCACTGCCGCCGCCGGCCTGGCGGACGCTGCCGCCGGCGTTGTTCAGGCTCGCGGCGTTGACGGCGAGCCCGGCCGCGGCGATCTTGCCCTGCGCATTGTTCAATGCCTTGTTGACGGTGGCGGTCAGTGCCCCGGCGCTCTGCAGGGTGCCGTTGCCGTTGTCGACGCTGTCGGCCTGCAGGTTCAGGTCGCCGTTGCTGGCCAGCGAGCCGTTGCCGCCATTGCTGAACGCGCCGGTCAGGGTGACTTGGCTCGCGCCGCTGCCGAGCGCGAGCACCGAGCCGCCGCCGTTGTTCAGGCTTGCCGCGCTCAGCGTCAGCGTCGATCCGGCCTGCAGCAGGCCGGCGCTGTTGTCGGCGGTGCCGCCGCTCTTTAGGCTCACTGCGCCATCGCTGCTGCCGAGCGTGCCCTGGTGGTTGTTGAGGTCGCCGCTGGCGGTGACGGCGAGGCCGGTTTTGCCGATCAGCGAGCCCTGCTGGTTGTTCAGCTGAGCTGCCCAGACCGACAGGGTTCCCTGGCTGGACACGCTGCCGCTGTTGGTGAACTGGCCTGCGGTGGTGAGCGACGCCAGGCCGGTGCCGGCTTGGTAGACGCTGCCGCCGGCGTTGTTCAGGCTGCCGGCCTGGACGGTGAGTCCGGCCGCGGCGATCTTGCCCAGGCCGTTGTTCAGCGCACCGGTGACGGTCGCGGTCAGCTGCCCGGCGCTCTGCAAGGTGCCGTCGCCGTTGTCGACGCTATCGGCCTGTAGGCTCAGGGCGCCGTTACTCGCCAGCGAACCTTTGCCGGTATTAGTCAACGCATCGGTCAGGGCGACCTGGCTCGCGCCGCTGCCGAGCGCCAGCACCGAGCCGCCGCTGTTGTTCAGGCTCACCGCGCTCAGCGTCAGGCTTTGTCCGGCCTGCAGCAGGCCGGCGCTGTTGTCAAAGGCGCCGCCGCTCTGCACCTTGACCGCGCCGTCGCTGCCGAGCGTGCCCTGGTGGTTGCTGAGATCGCCGCTGGCGGTGACATCTAGCCCGGTCTTGCCGATCAGCGAGCCTTGCTGGTTGTTCAGCTGCGCGGTCCAGACCGACAGGCCGCCCTGACTGGAGATGCTGCCGCTGTTGGTGAACTGGCCGGTGCTGAGTGTCGCCTGCCCGGTGCCGACCTGCTGGATGCTGCCGGTGTTGCTCAGACTGCCGCTCTTCAGAGTGAGCCCCACGGCGGCAATCTTGCCCAGGCCGTTGCTCAGCGCGCCGTTGACGGTCGCGGTCAGCTGGCCAGCGCTCTGCACGGTGCCGCCGCCGTTGTCGACGCTGTCGGCCTGCAGGCTCAGATCGCCGTTGCCGGCGATCTTGCCGCTGTTGGCGAGCGCGCCGGTGACGTTCAGCTGGCTGGCGCCGTTGCCCAGCGCCAGGATGGTCCCACCGGCGTTGCTCAACTGGCCGCTCGTCAGCGTCAAGGTCGACCCGGCCTGCACCGTGCCATCGCCGTTGGCGAAGCTCTGGCTGGTGAGGCTGAGCCCGTGGGCGCTGCCGAGAGTGCCTGCGGCGTTGCTGACGCTGTGCTGGACGGCCAGGCTGAGGTCGCCCTGGCTGGCGACGGTGCCGCCGGTGTTGGTGAGGTCGCCGGCGCTGAGCGCCAGCGGGCCGTTGCTGAGCAGCTGGCCCTGGCTGTTGTCGAACTGCTGGGTAACGGTGAGCTGCGCCTGGCCGTTGCCGGCCTGGCGGATCTCGCCGCTCCGGTTACTGAGGTTGTCGGCTTGCAGGTTCAACCCTTGGGCGACGATATGGCCCTGGTCATTGGTCAGGGTGGCCTGCTGGGTGGCGGTCAGCTGGCCGGCGCTTTGCAAGGTGCCCTTGGTGTTGTCGAACACGCCGGCGTTGACGGTCAGGTCGCCGTTGCCGGCGATCTGGCCGCTGTTGCTCAAGGCGCCGGCGACGGTGAGGGTGCTGGCGCCCTGGCCGAGCGCCAGAATGGAGCCACCCACGTTGCTGAGCTGGCCACTGGTCAGCGTGAGGGTCGAGCCGGCCTGGACGTGGCCGGCGCCGTTGTCGACGGACTGGGCGCTCAGACTCAGCTGGCCATCGCTGCCGAGCTGGCCCTGGTCGTTGCTGAGCCCCTGGTCGACGCCCAGCGTCAGCCCCTGGCCGCCGATCACGCGGCCGTAGCGGTTGTCGAGCCAAGCGGCTTTGGCGTTCAGTAGCCCTTGGCTAGCTACGCTGCCGCCGAGGTTGCTGAAGCCGGCCGCCTGCAGCGCGAGGGTCAGGGCGGTGAGCTTGCCTTGATCGTTGGTGAGCCGGCCCTGGCTGGTGACGCTGAGCTGGCCGGCGCTCTGCACGGTGCCGTTGCTGTTGTCGAGCGCGCCGGCGGCGATGCTCAGGTCGCCGTTGCCGGCGAGCTTGCCGCTGTTGGCGAGCAGACCGTCGACCGTGACGCGGCTGGCGCCGCTGCCGAGCGCCAGGATGCTGCCGCTGCTGCTGAGCGCGCCGCTCGTCAGCGTCAGGGTCGACCCGGCCTGCACCGTGCCGTCGCCGTTGGCGAAGCTCTGGCTGGTGACGGTCAGCTGCTGGTCGCTGCCGAGCGTGCCTGCGGCGTTGCTGACGCCGTGCTGGGTGACCAGGCTGAGGTCGCCGTGGCTGGCGATGGTGCCGCCGCTGTTAGTGAGGTCGCCGGCGCTCAGCGCCAGCGGTCCGTTGCCGAGCAGCTGGCCCTGGCTGTTGTCGAACTGCTGGCGCACGCTGACGCTGGCCGGGCCGCTCCCCGCCTGGCGCAGTTCGCCGCCGCGGTTGCTGACGTTGTCGGCCGCCAGCGTGAGACCCTGGCCGATGAGGTGGCCTTGGTCATTCAGCAGTGTGGTCTGCTGGGTCGCAGTCAGTTGCCCGGCGCTCTGCAGGTTGCCATGGCTGTTGTCGAGTACGCCGGCGTTGACGGTCAGGTTGCCGTTGCCGGCGATCTGGCCGCTGTTGGCGAGCGTGCCGGTGACGTTCAGCTGGCTGGTGCCACTGCCCAGCGCTAATAGAGAGCCGCCCGCGTTGCTCAGCTGGCCGCTCGTCAACGTCAGGCTGGTGCCGGCCTGGATGCTGCCATCGCCGTTATCGAGATTCTGTCCAGACAGGGACACAGTGCGATCGGCGCCGATCTGCCCCTGGGCGTTCTGCAGGCTGCCGACCGCCAGGCTCACGTCCCCTTTGCCGACCAGGGAGCCTGCGATGTTGTCGATATCGGCGGCGACGACGGTCAGGCGACTGCCCGCCGAAAAAATCTGCCCACCCTGACTATTTCCGAGAGTCCCCGTCGTCAGCGCCGCCTCCCCGCTACCGGTATGGCTGACCAGCCCGGCGGTATTGTCGAAGGACAGGGAGGAAATGGACAGATTCTGCCCAGCGGTCGCCAGTTTCCCTTGGCGGTTAGAGAAGCCTTGTGCGGCGTTGATGACGGTATCGGCACCGCCACTCAGCAGCAGTACGCCTTGGTCGTTGATCAAGGACCCGGTGTTGACGGCGAGTCGGGCGGCACTGAGCACACCGCCGGTGTTGTCGAACGTTCCACCGACGCTAGCGCCGAACAACCCGGCCGTGGTGAGGTTGGCGCCGCGGGTGAGCAAATCCCCTTGGCTGGCGATGAGCAGATCGCCGTGCGCGTTGCTGACCCTAGCCTGGCTGAGGTCGATGCGGCCGGCCGTTAGGCTGCTGTAGCCGCCGGCCAGCAACGAGCCGGACGCCTGCAGCTGGCCCTGGACCGTCAAGGCCAGGTTCCCGGTGGCGCCGAGCGTGCCGTCGGGCAGGCTGCCGGCGACGAGTTGGCCGGTGCTCGTCAGCGAGGTGGCGGCGCCGGTGAGGTTGCCCTGCGCGACCAGGCTGCCGGCGTTGGACAGGCGCTGGCCGCTCCAGGCGGTGAGGTCGTTACCGGCGCTGGTCACGCCGCGGTTGTCGATGTCGTCTTGCGCCGCGAGGCTGAGGTTGCCGGTCGCGCGGGTCGTGCCGCCCAGCACGATCTTGCCGGCGCTGGTCAGCTGCATGTCGCCCGCATTGGCCATCAGCATGCCCTGCTGGTTGACGCCGACCCCCTTCTCCGTGCCGACCAGCCGAATCACGTTGGCGTACATGCCCCCCAGCTGCGAGACATCCAGCGCGAACGCCGGTTTGCTGTCCGGCGTGTCGGCCAGCGGTGTGACCTGGCTCGTGTCGGCGCTGACCTGGTTGCGCCCGAGTACGAGGTCGAGCTTGTTCGCGTACAGCGCCGCATTCATGCTGACCGCGCGCGCGATGATGGAGAAGCTGTCGAGGTTGCTGGCGTTCAGGCCGTTGCCGACGAAGCTCACCGTGCCGTTGTCGACCCGGTAGCCGGTGAGGTTGCCTTGGCCATCGAGCTGCGGCACGCCGGTGGTCAGCGTGGCGCGCGGGGTGTTGATGAAGCCGCAGCCGCTGCAGGTAATGCCCCACGGGTTCGCGATGACGACCTCGGCGCGCCGGCCGGCCACTTCGAGGTAGCCGTTCAGCAGCGAAGGGTTGGGCCGCGTCACCTCGTTGAGGATGATCCTGGCCGTTCCGTTGGCAAGGTTCCGGTTGCCGTCGATGTAGCCGGCCAGCTGGGTATTGGTGATCTGCTGCGCGTTGTTGAGCACCGCGCCGGAGCCCGACACATTGAACTGTTGATACTGGTTATGCGACACCCCGGCCGCGCTCGGCGTGGCAATCTGCACGACCGGCAGGCCATTGGCGCTTTGATCAATGGTCGGGCGCTTGCCGGCGGTGGCAGTCGGATCCGCGATGATGTCCGCGGCAAAGGCCGCGCCACCGAGCCCGAGCAAGGTCAGAAAGGCAGCCAGCTTCAGGCTGAACGGTTGGACGCCGGGCGCCTCTGGACCGCGCTCGCCGGACGAGTCCCGCCCGCCCTTGCCTTGCCCCTACGCCGTTTCTTGTACCGGCATCAGAATGCCGCGTGCTTGGTTGAAAACGATCCGATAGAGAGACTTGTTCATGGTGTCTGGCAGTCAATGAGGGCCCGCGGGGATTACCACTGCAGGGCAAGGCGGAAATGGGTGATGGAAGGACGGGACAGGCCGGCAGGCTGATGGAGTGCCTGCTCGTGGCTCAATTCGGCTGTCAGCCAACCGGAAAGGGCGCCTCGGAGACCGACAGCCCAACCCGACAAGCTATGCGCGCCAGCGTCGGCATTGACCATGTGTGAGACTTGGCCAGCATCCAGCCCCGCATAGGTTTCAAGAGAAGTGCCACTTTCCATTGGCGGCACGAGTGACCAGCTCAACTCGTTGCGCAGGTAGAAGCCGCTCTGCCCGGTCAGGCTGTAAGTGTCGAAGCCCCGTACCGTATAGCGGCTGCCGATGCTGAACTGCTCGGAGGAGTACAGCAGATTCGGGCTGTACTGGCCGCGCAGTTCGCTGCTCCAGCGCAGGTTCTCTTTGCCCAGCCGAAATGGTGCAGTCAGGCTCAGCCTGCCGGTGAACACTTCTTGCCGGGACGTCGGGCCGCCCGCGGCCGCGAGCGAGTCGTCCTGCGCACCCCACCAGCCCACACCACGGGTGTAGCCGAGCCCCGCATCCAGCACGGTCGAGCCAAAGTAATGCCGATGCGACAGATCGAGCCCGACATTGGTCAGGTCGCGGCGTTGCTGCTGGATTTCGGTGTCTTCGATGAAGTTGCGCGATGCCTTGCGGGTCAGCTGAAGGGCCAGCTCGGTCTTGCTGTCTTGATTGCGGTGCAGCAGGCGCGAGAGCGACAACAAGGTGTTGCGGCTGTGCCCCCTCGAGGTGAAGTTCTGGTTGTTCCCCTCGACGGTCTGTGAAAACGAGAATTCGCTATAGCTGGCAAACGCCGTCCAATTGCCAAACGGGAACAGCCACGACACGGTGTCGGACTGGCTAAGAGGATGCGAGATGTGCTGGGCGTCCTGGCTCCAGAGAATCGACAGCACGTCGTTCAGCCCTGCCAGGTTATCGACCGTGACCGCCGTTGAGCCCTGCAGCTTGCCGGTCGGCTTCTGTCCCGAGTCGTCCACCGACAGGAGCGCCGCCACCGGACGGGTACGCTCCCGCAGCACCACGACATCCGATTCGCCCGGCTGCTCCGCCGGGACGATCTCCATCGTGGCACGCTGCGAGCGCGGCCGGGACAGCTGCTCCAGCCCTTGCTCCAGGTCACGAACACTGAGGATGTCGCCGGGTCCGGTCGGGAAGGCCGAGCGGAGCGACCGATCGCTCCCGCCGTCTTTGAGCCGGATTTCGCGCACCTTGCCGGGTACGACCACCAGCCGCAGCGTGCCCGAAGACAAGTCTTGCTCGGGCAGATAGACGCGGCTGGTGACATAGCCCCGCTCGACAATGGCATTGGTCAGCGCGACCACCAGTGCATTGGCTTGGCTGAGACCCAGGCACTTCCCCTGCTCCGCCTGCGCCAGCGGCAACAGCCACGCAAGCCACGTCGCCGGCGCCCCGTCGAGCAGAACCGTGGCGACGTTGAAGCACACGACATCGGGTTTCTGGGCCCCGGCGGGGCGCTCCGGCTGCAGCGTGGGCGGCGGAAGGAAGACGTCGGGACGCTTGAGCAGCTCTTCCCGTTGCTGGTCGAGTTGCTGCTGCTGATTGCGAAGGATTTGATCAGGGGGCTCAGCCGCCAATGAAGCCACAGAGAGCAGCATCGCGACCGTCGCCATGACGGCAGAGGACTTGGGGAACGGCATCAAAAAACCGGAAGGCCTTTAAAAAGCCCGCGATTTTATACTTTTGTCATTAAAAATGCCAATACAATTTCAATGTCGAGATAAAGACTCCAGTTGCAATTAAGCCTTCTACCTTCAATGTCGTTCAAAGTAGCTGCGACAAGTCTAGGGAGTTGCGGTTTAGACAGAGAAGACCAATTGAGTATCGGGTGGCCGCTAAGCGCAGACTGCGCGGCGGGAACGACCGATACGCGCAATAGCAGCACTTTGGTTCAACGTCGGATCCAACTGAGCCACCCGCTCAAGACAAAACGCCCGGTCACGACGACCGGGCGTTTTCCATTGATGGGCGCGCTGTGCTCAGGACAACTTGCGGAACAGCCGATACGCAAGGTAGTTCTGCGTCTCCTTGAACAGGAAGCGCAGTTGCGAGCCGACCGTCTGGTAACGGCTCGATGGCGTCGGCGCCGGGTAGGCCTTCAGCCCCAGGTCGTGCGCCATCAGCATCGCCCGGCGCATGTGGTACGGGTCGCTGACGATCAGGAAGGAATCGAGGCCGATCGCGTGGGCCTCGCGTCCGGCGTTCTTCAGGTTGTCGTAGGTGGTGCGCGATTCGGTCTCGATCAGGATGTCTTCGGGCGGCACGCCGCGCTCGATCGCGTAGCGCCGCCCCACCGCCGCCTCGGTCGGGTAGCCCGGCTCCGGGGTGCCGCCGGTGAACACCAGCATCCGCACCCGCCGCGCCTGGTAGAGCGACAGCGCATGGTTGATCCGCTCGCGGAACACCGGCGACGGCCGGCCGCCCCAGGCGGCCGCACCGAGCACCAGCGCCGCGTCGGCGGCCTGGTCGCCGTGCCGCTCGCTGTATTCATAGATCTGCCAGGCGGTATAGCCCGCGCCCAGCAGCACCAACAGCAGGCTGACCGCCACGCCGTTGATGAACCAGCGCCAGGTGCTGGCCCGTTTGATCTTCATCCCCTCTGCATCCCAAAGCGGCCACGATCGCAATCGTGGCAGACAGGCATTCTGTGCCCGAGTTCTCGGTCGGTGACGGGCACCGCCGGCATTCTGATCGACAACGATACGGCCGGCTCATGGCCGACCGTCGTTACCGCTAGAAAATACGCCAGCCGGCGCCTGTCGTCAAAACACGACAGTGCGGCGCGACACCGGAGTCATGGCTTACAGGCTGGCGACGGCAAAGGTGTTGCAACTGTCGATCCGACCCGATTGCAGGCCGGCGCGGAACCACTTCAGCCGCTGTGCCGAGCTGCCGTGGGTGAACGAGTCGGGCACCACCCGGCCCTGCGCCTGCTGCTGCAAGCGGTCGTCACCGATCGCCTGCGCCGCCGCGAACGCCTGCTCGGCATCGCCCTGCTCCAGCAGATCGCGCTCGGCCGCGTGGTTGCCCCACACCCCGGCCAGGCAGTCGGCCTGTAACTCCTGCCGCACCGACAAGGCGTTGCGGTAGCTCTGCGGCTTGCCGCGTCCGGCGGCGTCGACCTGTTGCGGGACGCCGAGCAGCGACTGTACGTGATGGCCGACCTCGTGAGCGATCACGTAGGCGCGGGCGAACTCGCCCGGCGCGCCGAAGCGGCCGGACAATTCGTCGAAGAAGCCCAGGTCGATGTAGACCTTGCGGTCGCCCGGGCAGTAGAACGGCCCGACCGCGGCGCTGGCCTGGCCGCAGGCCGATGCCACCTGCTGGCGGAACAGCACCAGCTTGGGCGGCTGATACGGCTTGCCGAGCTGGTCGGGAAACTGTTTGCCCCAGACGTCCTCGGTGTCGCCGAGCACCGCGCGGACGAAACGAGCGCCCTCGTCGTTGGCCGGCGGAGCGGCCGGCGCGCGCTGCTGGGTCGGCGCCGGACCGGTCAGGTTGCCGACCACGCCGAGCATCTCGATCGGGTTCTTGCCGAGCAGCAGGCTGATCACCACCACCGCGACGATGCCGCCGATCCCGAGGCCGCCCAGGCGGATTCCCACGCCGCCCCCACCGCCGCGACGGTCTTCGACGTTGTCGCTCTGGCGCATGTCGTTCCAGCGCATGGTCTTATCTCCAATGGCAGTTCCACGTCATTGTCGATCAGGCTGGCGACTTTGCCCACCTCTGGATCAACTGCGCTGGTGACGTGCGGAACGCGGCGGGTAATGATGGTAGGCGGCGCAGCGCGGGCAGCTCTCGCTCTCGCTGCCCAGCTGGGCCAGCCAGTAGCAGAGCCGACGCCAGTCGCGGTGCAGCACATGCATCAGATGGTGGCTGAACGGCACCGAATGACCGGTGCTAAGACGATGGGACCTGTGCATGGCCAACTCCTCGGGAGGGGTCGAATGCCCCCTCACCCTGATGCTAGACAAGCCGCCGTAAAGAAGGGGTAAAAACAGGCCACACGGCCGACCAGCTAAGGTGTTGGTAAGCCTCTCGGGTGGTAGTGGCCCTTTCGAGGCAAAGATCCCTGCCGGCATGCCCCGGTTTCGGCCGAGCATCCCACCCTGTGGATAACTATGTGGGCAAGCGGTAGATAGGCGGTGGAGCGACTGGGGATATCAGCCGATCAGTTCGATCTCGAACTGCGGCGCCGGCGCGCAGCGCATCCATTCGGAAAACGCGCCGCACTGCGCATGGGTCAGCGCCTCGCGCCAGTTGCGGATCACCTGGTCGGCCTCGTCCATCCCGGTCGGATAGCGGCCGAACTGGCCCATCGTGTAGTCGTGAGCCCACTTGGCGAAGCTGGCGCTGTCTTCCGTGCCGAAGTAGTCGACCAGCGCCAGATGAAAGCCGCGCTCGACGTCGCGGGCGTCGATCGGGTGGAAAGCGGGTTTGAGCAGGCGGACAACGAGGCGCGGCATGGGAGGACCTGCAAGCGGTGGGCGGTTAGGGATATGAACGCGTCAATATAGCGCTAGCGCCGCGGCAAGGAAAGCCCGCTGCTCATCGGGCTTTAACGCAGCCCCGTAGCGGCGGCAAGCGGCGCCACTCGCTTCCGGTCGAGCGATCGGTCTGTTATAGTCGCGCCCGGCCGCGGATATCTGCCGCGCAGCCGACCGATCAATTCCGCTCGCCTGTTTTGCGAGTCGCCGGAGACCACATGCTAGTCGTCTACATGGGCCTGTACGCCCTGGCCGTGCTATTGGCCAACCTGACCCTCGACCATTTCATCCCGCTGCCCGGCTACGGCCTGTTAAGCATCGGCACGATCTTCTTCGCCGCGGTGTTCACGCTGCGCGACCGGATCAACCTGATCAGCCTGAAGGCGGTGTACGTCGCGATCGCCTTGGCGCTGACCATCACCACCATCGCCGCGCTGCTCACCCATACCCCGCCGCGCTTCATCGCCGCGTCGTTCATGGCGATCCTGCTGGGCGAACTGTCCGAGACCGCGGTGTTCCAGCGCCTGAAGCACCGCTCCTGGCCGATGCGCGCGCTGTCGAGCAACGCGATCGGTATCCCGCTCGACTCGGTGTCGTTCACGCTGATCGCCTTCGCCGGCACCATGACCATGTCGCAGATGATGGAGATCGTCTGGGCCGACGTGGTGGTGAAATTCGCGATCGCCTCGCTGTTGGTGATCAACCTGCGCAAACGTCGCCGCGCCACCGCGCTGCAAGGAGCCGCCGCATGAACGACTACACCTCGCCGCACAACGGCCGTCTGATCAAGACCATCGGCAACCAGCGCCCGCAGATGACGATGACCGTCGAGCACGTGCTGCTGCTGCCGGAGCTGTGCCCGGCGAGCAAGAACCCCAAGCCCGGTTCGAGCGTGACGGTACGCTACGAAGCCGGCGCCCGGCTGCTGGAGCTGTTCTCGCTCGACCAGTACATCGACGGCTTCGTCGGGCATAGGGTCGTGCGCGACATCGAGTTCTTCACCCAGGCGATCGGCGAAGACTGCGCCAACGCCCTCGGCCAGCCGGTCGAGGTGGTCGCCGAGATCGAACTGAACGCGGTGCGCCAGCGCCAGAAGGTCAGCCTGAGCGCGCGGCCGACGCTGTAACCCCCTCCCCCGGACCGGGCCGAGCCGACTCGCGCCGCTCGGTCCGAGCCTAGCTACAGTCCGGCTCCCCCGTCTGCCACGCCCGATTGCCGCGGCGACACGTTCTTGTCATTGCGCAAGGTCCCTTTGCATTCAAGCACCGACAAAAAAGACCAAAGAAATTATTTAAACTACGTATAAATGCTAATTGCATTTATCATTATTGTCCCTATGATCGCGACTCTCATAACAACATGACAAAGAGGGACGTGGATGTACCTACAACGCAAGAAACTGACAACCATCACCCTGTCGGCATTGCTGCTGAGCGCCTGTGGCGGTGGCGGCGGCTCCGGCACGACCCAGAGCAGCGGCAGCACCGCACCGCCGAAACAGGCGGTAGCCGGTCGTCTGGTCGCACCGGAGAACACCACCACCACTAGCAGCCGCATCCTGCTGCAGGAACAGCGCCGGCTTTCCGGCATCCAGGCGCTGACGCAGAGCTGCCCTGACGTGCCGTCCGGCTATGCGCCGCTGAGCGGCGTGACGGTAGAGTTCAAGGACAGCAGCGGCAAGACCGTCGATACTCTGACTAGTAGCAGCTGCGGTGAATTCAGCGGCAACGTGGCCGGCAGCAGCGCCCAAGCCAACCTGACGACCCACCAGCCGCTGGTGCTCGACTTCGATGCCCTGAGTAAGGCCGGCAGCAGCAAGGGCACTCCGGTGCTCGCCTCGGTGCTGCCGCTGAACGCGAGCTATCTGATCAGCTCGGTGCAGTATCTGGGTCAGGGTCAGATTGCCTACAGCGTGGTCGACTCGGT
This sequence comes from Crenobacter sp. CS_VA4, assembly GCF_055597485.1. Taxonomy (NCBI): domain Bacteria; kingdom Pseudomonadati; phylum Pseudomonadota; class Betaproteobacteria; order Neisseriales; family Neisseriaceae; genus Crenobacter; species Crenobacter sp. CS_VA4. The sequence continues at coordinate 23,017 of NZ_JBVMAE010000024.1, read as the reverse complement.
CAGCCGCAAGGCGGTGATCGGTCTGAACGCTCAGCACCTGGTCGTCAGCGACAACAGCAATGTCAGCTATACCCCGACCATTCAGGGCGGCAGCGCCAGCGTTGCGACCCCAACCTCGATCGCATTAGTCATGGATGCCAGTGGTTCGATGACGCTCAACCATCGAGATGCCAACGGCGTCTCCCATACCTCGTTCGAGCTGGTGAGCCTGGCGACGCACAACTTCCTGGACGAAGTGGAAAAGCGCGCTGCCGGCGACCAGGTTGGCATGGTGATCTTTGACTACAAGGTCACCGAGATCAATCGGCCTTGGCTGGATCAGCAGTTCCCAATGCTGAACAACAACGGCAGCCCGGTGAAAGCCGGCCTGCCGACGAGCGGGCTGACCAGCAACGTCGCCGCACTGCACCTGGTAGCCGACCTGTACGCTCCCACCTCGCAGCTGTACGGCAAGACGCTCTACAACAAATTTGCGCCTCATCCGAAAACGGGCGCCACCAGCGTCGGCAGCGGCTCTTACCCTTGGGGTAGCTCTACCGCGTTCTTCGATGCCACCGCCAAGGGCCTGGAGCTGTTGGCCAACGTTAGCGGCCGCAAGATGGTCATCAGCATGACTGATGGATGGGAAAACTCTTCGAGCAAATACCGCACCAGCGGCGACCTGATCGCCTACGCCAAGCAGCAGGGGATTCCGGTGCAGACCATCGGCTTCGGTGCGGCGAGCGACGTCGACGAGAAGAGCATGAAGGACATCGCCAGCCAGACCGGCGGTGAATACCAGCGCGTCGAGAACGAACAGATCACCGGCCTGTACCAGAACATCCTGACCGGCATCCGCTTCCAGTACACCGCCAAGCTCGACAAGGTGCCGACCTCGGGCGTCACGCTGAAACTGGTGGTGAAGGCCAACGGCAGCGTATCGCCGGAGAAGACCGTGAGCATCAACTGACGCGCCTGTCTTGGCCGAACGTTCTCGATTCGGCCAAGACAGCAGCACACAACAACAGCCCCGGCCGGTTCACGGCGCGGGGCTGTTTTGTTGACGCAGGGCTGCTTAGGAGGCGCGGCTGACCCAGTCGACCGTCGCGTCGGCCGCCTGGAACTCGTGCACCACCTGCTGCAGCAGCGCGAAGGCGCGCGCCGCGTCGAGCGCCTGGCAGGCACCGGCGAGCCCGGCGAGGTAGCCGTCGAGCTCGGTGCGGCTCAGGCAGTACTCCTGAGCGCGCAGGATCCGGGCGTGCTCGGTCGGCAGCACGTCGGCACCGATCAGCAGTTCCTCGTACAGTTTCTCGCCCGGGCGTAAGCCGTCATAGCGGATCTCGATGTCGCCGTGCGGATGCGCGTCGTCCTTCACCTCGAGGCCGGACAGGTGCACCATCCGCCGCGCGAGATCGGCGATCTTCACCGGCTCGCCCATGTCGAGCACGAACACGTCGCCGCCCTCGCCCATCGCGCCGGCCTGGATCACCAGCTGCGCCGCCTCGGGGATGGTCATGAAGTAGCGGGTGATGTCCGGGTGCGTCACCGTCACCGGCCCGCCCTGCTTGATCTGCTTCTTGAACAGCGGCACCACCGAGCCGGAACTGCCGAGCACATTGCCGAAGCGCACCATCACGAAGCGGGTGCGGCTGCCCGTTTGTTCACGGCTCGCGTGGCGGGCCTGCAGGGTCAGTTCGGCCAACCTTTTGGTCGCGCCCATCACATTGGTCGGGCGCACCGCCTTGTCGGTCGAGATCAGCACGAAGGTGTCGACGCCGCAGTCCTCGGCCGCGCGCGCGCAGGTGTCGGTGCCGAAGGCGTTGTTGAGGATGCCGGCGACCGGATTGTGCTCGACCATCGGCACGTGCTTGTACGCGGCGGCGTGGTAGACGGTCTCGACGCCGAACGCCTGCATCACGCTCTTCAGCCGCGGGTAGTCGAGCACCGAACCGAGCAGCGCGACGCGCGGCACCTGCGGCGCCAGCTGCGCCAGCTCGTGGTCGATCGCGTACAGCGCGTACTCGGTCAGCTCGAACAGCACGATCCGGGCCGGACGGTTCTTGACGATCTGCCGGCACAGCTCCGAGCCGATCGAGCCGCCGGCGCCGGTGACAATCACCACCCGGCCCTCGATATTGCGCGCCAGCAGTTCCTGCTTCGGCGGCACCGGGTCGCGGCCGAGCAGGTCCTCGATATCGACCTCTTTGAGTTCGTCGACGCGCACCTCGCCCGACACCAGGTCGGCCAGGCCCGGCAGGCGACGGATCGGCAGGCGCAGCGGCTCGAGAGCCTCGAGGATTTCGCGGTGGCGCGAACGGCTCGCCGACGGCATCGCCAGCAGCAACTCGCCTGCCTTCCTCGCCTGCATCACCTCGGCGACCCGCGCCGGGTTGTTCACCGCGATGCCGCCGTAGGTGCGCCCCCACAACGCCGGATTGTCGTCGAAGAACGCCACCACCCGGTACTCGCGGGCGGCCTGCAGGGCCATCATCAGCTGCAGGCCGGCGCGGCCGGCACCGTAGATCGCCACCGGCTTGTTCGGCGAGTCGGCCGCGTCGAGCGTGCGCACCAGTCCCCTGAGCAGGAAGCGGCTGCCGCCGATATACGCCATCGCGAACATCCAGAAGATGATGATCGCGCTCCTCGGGAACGGGCTGATCCGCGCCATCACGATCACCGCGGTCAACACCAGCACCGCCAGCGTCACCCCGTAGAACACGGTGAGCACCACCTTGTCGTCGAGGAAGCGGATCACCGCGCGATAGAGGCCCAGCTTGATGAAGATCGGGACCACCCACAAGGGCGGCACCGCGAAGATCCACAGATACGGGGTCAGCTTCGGGTCCCAGACGCCGCCGAGGCGTAGGTAGACCGCGCACCACAGAGCGAACGGCAGCAACAGCGCGTCGAGCAGCATCAACAGCGCCATCTTATTGTGGCGGGAAAAATTCAACAGGTTTGCAAACATGGCTTAACGGGCAACGATCCTGGCGAGCGTCGCAAAGATGATTCGGAGGTCTTCGGCCAGCGTGTGGCTGTCGGCGTAGCGCGCATAGTAGCCGAGCTTTTCCGGCAGCACCTGTTCGATATACGCACGTTCCGGGTCGGCCGCGGCGCCGAGGATTTCGTTTTCGTCGATCATCCGGATCGACGCCCAGTCGGTGATGCCGGGGCGCAGCGCCAGCACCTTGTCGCGCAGCTCGGCCGGGTAGTGGGCGACGTACTTGGGCACCTCGGGGCGCGGGCCGACCAGGCTCATCGTGCCCTGCAGCACGTCGATCAGCTGCGGCAGCTCGTCGCACTTGCTCTTGCGCAGGAAGCGCCCGGCGCGGGTCACCCGCGCGTCGGCGCCGACGGTGAGCTGGCCCTGCCGCTCGGCGTCGACCTCCATGGTGCGGAACTTGTGGATGCCGAACGGTTGGCCGAAGCGGCCGACCCGGGTCTGGCGGAAGAACACCGGCCCCGGGGAGTCGAGCTTGATCCACAGCGCCAGCGCCAAGAGCAAGGGCGACAGCACGAGCAGGCCGGCGCCGGCGGCGACCAGGTCGAACGCGCGCTTAGCCGCGTCCGAACCCGGGCGGCCGGCGGAGACAGCAGGCAGGCTCATGCGCCGAGAATCTCCCGGATCGCCGCGATCACGCGGGTCTGGTCGGCGTCGCTCATCTTGGTGTAGAGCGGAATCGTCACCTCGGCCTCGAAGGCCGCCTGCGCCACCGGGAACTGCTCGGGCTTCAGCGAATAGCCATCGCGCCATACCGGGTGCAGGTGCAGCGGGATGAAGTGCACCGAGCAGCCGATGCCCTTGTCGGCCATCGCCTGGATGAAGTCATTGCGGGCGATGCCGGCTTCCGGCTTCAACCGCACCGGGTAGAGGTGCCAGGCGTGCAGGTCGCCGGCGTGCGCAGGGCGGGCCGGCAGGATCAGCGGCAGGTCGGCGAGTTCGCGGTCGTAGCGTTTGGCCATCGCCTCGCGCTGCTCGTGGAAGCGACGGATCTTCTTGAGCTGGTGGATGCCCATCGCTGCGGCGATGTCCGGCATGTTGTACTTGAAGCCCGGCTCGACCACCTCGTAGAACCAGGCCGGGGTCTTCGACACGTAGCGGTCGAACGCGTCGCGGCTGATGCCGTGCAGGCGCATCACCTTGCAGCGCTTGATGATGTCCGGGTTGGCCGACACCACCATGCCGCCTTCGCCGGTGGTCATCGTCTTGTTGGCGTAGAAGCTGAACACCGTCACGTCCGACGCCAGCTTGCCGATCGTGGTGCCCTTGTAGCTGGTCGGCAGCGCGTGCGCGGCGTCCTCGATCACCTTGAGATCATGCTCGCGCGCGATCGCCAGGATCTCGTCCATCTCGCAGGCGAGGCCGGCGAAGTGCACCGGCATGATCGCACGGGTCTTGGCGGTGATCGCCGCGCGGATCGCCGCCGGGTCGATATTGAAGGTGACCGGGTCGACGTCGACGAACACCGGGTCGGCGCCGAGGTAGCGCACCACCTCGGCAGTGGAGGTAAAGGTGTAGGTCGGCACGATCACCTCGTCGCCCGGGCCGATGCCCACCGCTTCGAGCGCCAGGTGCAGGCCGGCGGTGGCGGAGTTGACCGCGATCGCCTCGACGCCGCCGCCGAGGAAGTCGGCGAAGTCGGCCTCGAATTGCTTGGTCTTCGGCCCGGTGGTCACCCAGCCGGAGCGCAGCGCGTCGACCACTTCGTTGATTTCTTCTTCGCCGATGTCCGGCAGCGCGAAGGGCAGGAATTTATCAGTCATCGTTACAAACCTGGTTGCAGCGGCATGGGCCGCCAAGATCGTTCAGCACGACGCGCGGGCGCCGGACAAGCCGGCGCGGCGCTCGCTATTCTAATCCAGCGAAGCGGTCGATGACCGCGTCGCCAATCCATTCGGGGCCGGGCTCGACGGGGGCACATTTACGGCGTGCGCGGCTTCAACGCCACCGACAGCGTCAGGTCCTTGTAGAGCCGCCCGCCGGCGCGGCGCGAGGCGGCGCGCTCGTAGGCGATGTTGGCGAGCCAACCGGGCTTGCCCTGGCAGACGAAGCGGCCGAACCACTGGCGCTTCTGCGCGTATTTTATCGCGTCGACCACCAGCGGGTCGGCGGGCGCGGCCGCCTCGTTCGCCGGCGGCTCGCTGCTCAGATCCATGCTGGTCAGCGCCGTGGCCGACGCCACGGCGGGCAGCGGGTCCGGCTTTGCCTCGCCGAGAAACACCGTCTGGCTCAGCGGCAGGTCGACGTAGTCCCAGCGGCCGCCCTGCTTATTGCACAGTTCGGCCAGCTGGTCGCGGCGCCCGGCCAGCCGGGCGAGCTCCGAGCCGTCGATATACGGCTGCGCCGCCAGCTCGGTGACCTGCAGCGACACGATCGAATAGCGCGCGCCCTCGCCGACACGGGGCAGTTCGCCCGATGAACCGCCCAAGCCGGCACAGCCGGCCAGCAACAGCGCCCCCAACACCCACGGCCTCCGCTTCGGCTTCATGACGACTCCCTGATCGACGACACTGCAAGCAGTATGGTCAGCCAAGGCGTCGCCACCAAGCCGGCCAAGCTTGGTTACAGGTCGGCGAGCGGCAGCTCGGCGCTGAATTCGCCGTCGACCTCCTTGACGATCGCCTGGCCGGCGATGGCGCGGCCGCTGTTGCTGTCGAACGCCAGCGTCGGGTTGCCGTACAGCTGCCAGCCGCGGTTCAACGCCTCGCTGACGCGCAGGCAGAAGCTCTTGTCGTCGGGGCCGGTCAGGTAGCGGTACAGCTTCATGCAGCGCCCCATGCAGCGCCCCCGGTCTTGCCCGACACCAGTTCGAAGTGTTCGACGGTCGGGAACGGCTCGTAGAAGTGGTGCAGCAGGCGTTTCCAATCCTGGTACTCGGCCGAACCGCGGAAGCCCTCGGTGTGGTCTTCCAGCGTGCGCCAGTTCACCAGCAGCACGTAGCGGCTGCGCGACTCGAGGCAGCGCTGCAACTGGTGCGACACGTAACCGGCCATGCTCGAAATGATCGCCGACGCCTCGGCGAACGCCGCCTCGAAGGCGGCCTCCTGACCCGGCTTCACCTGCAACATCGCGACTTCCAGAATCATCGTGTTCCCCTTTCTTGGTTAGCAAGCGGCGCCGTCGCCGGCGTCAGTAGTTTCTGCCAGTAGCCAACGTCGAGCCAGCGGCCGAACTTGCAGCCGACCTCGCGAAAACAGCCGACCGGCTCGAAACCGAAGCGCTCGTGCAGCGCGATGCTCGCCGGGTTGGGCAAGGCGATGCTGGCGATCACCGTGTGTACGCCCTGCTCGCGCAGCATGGCGAACAGCGCGTCGTACAGCGCCGAGCCGAGGCCGCGCCCGGCCGCCGCCGGATCGAGGTAGACCGAGCCCTCGACGGTGTGCCGGTAGGCGCTGCGGCCCTTCCACACACCGCCGTAGGCGTAGCCGAGCACGCGGCCGTCCTCTTCCAGCACCAGCCACGGCAGGCCGTGCGCCAGCACGTCGGCGATCCGGCGCGCCATCTCCAGCTCGGACGGGACGACCTCCTCGAACGAGATGGTGGTGTGCTGTACGTAGTGCGCGTAGATCGCCGCGATCGCGGCGGCGTCGGCGCAGGTGGCGGGGCGGATCGGCAGGGGCGTGGTCATCGTGTGCTCGTTTGATAGGTTGGCCGAAGCCTCAGCGCAGCTTCACGGCCGCCAGGAAGCGTTCGGCGAGGCCGCGATAGTCGTGCTTTTCCAGCACGAAAGCCCGGCCGCGCTCGCCCATCGCGGCGCGTTCGGCCGGCGAGGTCAGCAGCATCTGCCGGACCGCCATCGCGATCGAGGTGGGGTCTTCCGCCGCCACCGAAATGCCGGCGTCCGCCTCGGCGACCATGTCGTTGCCGGCCTCGACCGAATGGATCACCGGCTTGCCGGCCATCAGGTAGTCGAACAGCTTGTTCGGGTTGATGCCGAAGCGGTAGATGGGCAGCTTGCGCCAGCCGATGAACAGCGCGTCCATATGGTTCAGGAACTCCGGCACCGCGTGCTTGGCGATCGCCGGCAGGAACACCACGTTGGCGAGCTTCATCTCGGCGGCGCGTGCCTGCAGCGCCGCCTTGTCCGGGCCGTCGCCGACCAGCACGAAGGTTACCGGCTTGTCGGAAAGCTTGGCCGCCGCGTCGAGCAGGTAGTCGAGCGCGTTGGCGAGGCCGTGCCCGCCGGCGTAGCCGATCAGGAAGCGGCCGGCCGCCTTCAGTTCGGCCAGCTTGGCCACATGCTCGTCGGGCAGCGGCTGCGTCTCGCCCTGCCACTCGGCGACGTCGACGCCGTTCGGGATCACCGCGTACTTGGCCGGGTCCATGCCGTGCTCGACCATGTAGTCGCGCGCACACGGCAGCATCGAGATCACCGTATCGGCCTTGCGGTAGCCGAAGTCCTCTGCCCACTGCATCAGCCGGATAAACGGATGCTTAGTCGACATGCCGCCGACCTCTACCGGAGTGAGCGGCCACAGGTCGTGCACCTCGTAGACCAGCCGCGCGCCGGTCCTGGCAGCGATCCATGCCGCCGGCACGGTGTCGAGCGGATAGGTGCTCGACGCGATCACCACGTCCGGGCGCCACGCCTGAATCTTGCCGGACAGCCCCATCAGCCGCGACAGGAAGCTGAAGATGTTCAGAACTCGGCCGACGCCGTTGCCCTGGTACGGACGGGTACGGCACCACAGATAGTGGATGCCGTCGATGTCCTCGTCGCGGTACTTGCCGTTCATGCGCGGGTTGCGCTGGCGCAGGTGCGAGGTGTCGGCCGCCACCATCATCACCTGGTGGCCGGCGCGCACCCATTCGCGCGCCAGGTAGTAGGGGCGAAACTCCATGCCGTGGCGCGGGCTGCCGGCGTAGTGGTTGATGTAGAGGATCTTCATCGTTCGGTGAAACCGCGGCGTTTCGCCTCGTCATCCAGGCCCTTGAAGCGCGCCTCGTTGAAGCGCCAGCCGATATAGCCGAGCACGCCGAGCAGCAGCAGCAGCGCCAAGAGGTTGAGCAGGTGGTAAAGCGGATCGGGGTTGATCGGCTTGCCGCGCGCCCAGTCGTACAGATAGCCGACCGGCAGCGCCAGCAGCGCGTAGACCAGCGCCTTGCGAATGATGAAGGCGAGCGGGCCCTTCTTGCGTTGCTCGCGCCAGCGCGCCCAGAACGCGCCGGAGGTTTCCTTGGCCATGATGCCGTATCCCTTGTGCCGCCGCTGGCGGCCTGATGTCGTTATTTGTTTAGAGCCGGCCGTTCGGCCAACCTTGTCGCCTGCTCCAGGCAGATTGCCGAGCAGGCGCTTTGTCATTGCAGCTCGGTATAGAGCCGGGCCAGCTTGTCCGCCTCGGCCGCCCACGAATACTTGTTCAGTACAGCCCGCTTGCCGGCCTCGCCCATCGCGTGTGCGCGTTCCTCGTCGGCCAACAGTTCGCGGATCGCCGCCGCGATCGCTGCCGGGTCCTGCGGGTCGACCAAGAGGCCGCAGCCGGCGTCGTCGACGATAGCGCGCCACACCGGGAAGTCGCTGGCGATCACCGGCATGCCGGCCGCCATGTATTCGAACAGTTTGATCGGCAGCGCGTCGACATAGTTCGGCGTCGGGAACAGCGTCACCAGCCCCACCTTGGAGCGTGCCAGCACCTCGGCGACGCCGGCGCGGTCGAGCACGCCCAGATCGTTCACCCGCGCCCAACCCTCGCTCGGCAAGAGCTTGGCCTTCAGGTCCCCCTCGCTCCACGGCCCCGCCAAGTTCAGCCGCGCGCCGGAATCCGGCAGTGCCGCGACGATGGGCTCGATGCCGCGGATGCGCGAGATGCCGCCGATGTAGCACACCTCGTTGCGGCGCGCGTCCCACGGCGTGTCGCGCACCAGCTCTTCCAGGATCGGGAAGTTGCAGATATCGACCACCCGGTTATTGAGCGGCCGGAAGCGTTCGCGGATATGCGGGGTGGAGGTGACGATGGCGTCGAAGCGGCGGACCGCGAAGTCCTCCAGCTTCTCGAAGGTGCCTGACACGGTCGGCCGCAGCGCGCCGGGGATCCAGTGCTTAGCCAAGATCTGGCGCGGCACATCCTCGTGCACGTCGTACACCACCTTGATGCCGGCCTTCTTCAGCCGCAGCGCTGCCGGGATCAGCTCCGGGTCGTGAAAGTGCGCCACATCAGGCTTCAGCGCCAGCGCCGCGTCCATCACCCGGCGCACCGTGCCGGTCATCCGCGAAAGGCGCCCGCCGCTTTTCGGGCCGACGTCGTGGATGCGCACGCCGCGGTTGATCTCGTTGCCCAGGCCGTCGGCGACGATCAGCGTGACGTCGTGACCCACGGCGGCGAGCGAGGCGCATTCCTTGACGAAGATGCGGATATCGTGGCGCGGATGCGCGCTGGTCAGGTGGGCGATTTTCATTGTTTTTGCAGCAATTCTGTATAAAGAGCGGCGAACTTCGCCATATTGTCGACGTGCAGCGCCTTGTCGGCTACCAGACTCCGGTTCAGCGCCGCGACGCGGGCCAGGCGCGCATCGTCGCCGCCGTCGCGGATCGACCGTGCCAGATCGTCGGCGAGCCGGCCCACGTCCTCGGCGATGCGGCCGTTCAGGCCGTCGATCACCCACTCCAGATTGGCCGGCAGGTTCGACAGCAGCGGCAGGCAGCCGTGCCCCATCGCTTCGAGCAGGCTGATGCTGGTCGCGTCCGAGCTCGGCACGCTGACGAACACCCGGCTGTCGCGGTAGAGCCGGCCGAGCACGTCGCTCGCGACGAAGCCGCTGAATTCGACCCGGGAAAGGCCCAACCGTTCGGCCAAGGTTTTCAGCGCGTCGGTTTCGTCGCCGCTCGCCGCCACATTCAACGACCAGTCGGCGAACTCCGGCTGCGCCTCGATTTCCGCCCAGGCGCGCACAATCGCATCGATGCGGTAGAGCTTCTTGTGCAGCCGGCAGGACAGCACCTGCTTCGGCTTGGCGGCGATGTCGGGCTCCGGCGGCAAGCTGTCGATGCCGTAGTTGAGCACCGCGAGACGCTTCACCGGCGCGAGCTCGCGGATGCGCGCCGCCATATACAGCGAATCGGAGGTGATCAGGTCGGCGGCGGCCAGATTGCTCTTCACCATCCGCGCCATCAGCGCATTCTGGCCGGGCAACAGCAGCACGTCCGAGCCCCAGGCGGTCAGCGCGAGCGGAATGCCCAGGCCGCGTACGGCTCGGCTGGCGTGCCAGGCGACGCTGTTGGCCTGATGGACGTGCACGAGGTCCGGCCGGATCTGCCTGATCCAGCCGCGCAGCTTGCCGGAACCGGCCAGCGCCGACAGCCGGAAATCGACCCGACGGGTCGCGACTAGATTGGCCGGTCGATACTTGTCCGGCACCTCGCCGTTGCACGCCAGATAGAGTTCTCGCGCGTACGGCGCGATGCCGGCGAGGTAGCGCCAGGTGTGCACCGACGCCGAACCGACGATCAGGAGCTTATCGACCACGGCGTCAGTCATGATCGGCCCACTCTTGGTAATGGGATTGGAGTTCAGGGTGTTCGGCCAACCATTTGGCATCTCCCTGACGGGTATCGCCGACCACCTTGGCCGGGTTGCCGGCGATGATCGCGAAGTCCGGGTAGCTGCCCGCCTCGACGAAGCTGTACGCGGCGACCACGCTGCCCTTGCCGATCGCGACGCCCGGCATCAGCACCGAGTGCGGGCCGATGAAGCTGTAGCGGCCGATCACGCTGGGCTTACGCAGGTAGCCGGTATGGTCGCTGTGCTCGAGGTAGGCATCGCCGTACAGGCGGATCGCCACGTGGCTCGAGTGGGTCAGCAGCGACACGTAGTTGGTGATCTGGCAGCCTTCGCCGATGGTCAGCCCGCCCGACGCGTCGATCAGGCTGAAGTGGCCGATGTAGACGTTGTCGTCGATGTCGAGCCGCAGCGGCGTCTCGATCCGGGTCATATTGCTGACGCGCACCCGATGCAGGCGCACGCCGTCATGGCGGGTGAAGCCGACCACCATGCGCGGGCCGATCAGCCCGGACAGGCGGTGGGTGATCTTGTTCCAGAGACTCATGCGCGTTGCACCGCCCGGTAAAGCCAATAGAAGTACACGATAAAGTGCGGCACCATCACCGCCGAGACGAGGCCGAACGCCGCGGTGACGCTGCCCCACAGCGTGAAACCGGCCCACAGGCTGCCGAGAAACAGCGCGTTGCCGGCGACGGCGAACGCAAACGCGGTGCGCTGGCGCTGGATCACCAGCGGGATCATCCCCAAGGGCGAAGCGACGAAATGACAGAGGATGTACGGCGAGAGCATCGCCGCCATCTCGCCAGCCGGACGCCAGGCGACGCCGAACACCAGGCCGAACAGGGTGTCCCCCCAGAGCAGGATCACCACGAACGGCGGCAAGGCCAGGGCGAGCAGCACCACCAGCGTCTTGCGATACAGCGGCAGCAGCGACTGGCCGGCATTCTTCGCCGCGGCGAAGTCGCGGTACGCCACCTGGCCGACCGCCTGGCCGACCAGCGCCGCCGGCAGCTTCAGCACCCGCATCATCAGGCCGTACAGGCCGACCGTCACCGAGCCGGACAGCATCGTCAGCAGCGTCAGCGTCAGCGTGTCGAGCAGCGCGGCGACGAAGGCGTGCGGCGCGTTGACGCGCGGAAACTCGACATAGGCGCGCGCCTCGGCGGCCATGCCGGCACGGCTGACGTCGCGGCGCCAGCCGCAGCGCTGCTTCACGTCCTGCCAGGCCTGCGCCGCGAGCGACGCCACCTGCCCGGCCAGCTGTCCGAACACCAGCCCGCCCGCGCCGGCGCCGGCAAAGCCGAGGCCGAGCTGCACGCCGGTCATGCCGATCGCCTGCGCGATCCGACCGCCGGCGTTAGCCTGGTAGCGCTGCAGCCGGTTGTTCCAGTTGGTCCACGCCTGCATAAAGCCTGCGAGCAATACCGACAGCGGCAGCAACAGCAGCCACGGCGCGAGCGTCGGCGCGCCGGCCTTGTCGGCCAGCCACTGGTGGCCGGGCCAGAACAGCAAGGCGCACGCAAGCGACAGACCCAGCGAGATCGTCAGCGACAGCCCCATCAGGTTGGCCGAACGCTTGTCGTCGTCGGGCAGCACGATCGCCATCTCGTAGCGGCCGGTGGCGAGCACCGCCAGGTTCGACAGCCAGGCGACGTACACCGCCAGCACGCCGAACTCGGCCGGCGTATACAGCCGGGTCAGCAGCGGCGCCGCGAGCAGCGGCAGAAACTGCGCGAGCGCCGCCCCGCCGGCCAGCGTCGCGACGTTACGGGCGAAGCCGCTGGCGGCCAGGTTTTTCAGACGAAGCAGCACCTGCGATCAGGCCAGCGCCTTCTTCACCGCCGCGACGACCGCATCCTGCGTCGCCTCGTCGAGGAAGGGGTGCATCGGCAGGCTCATCACCCGGCGCGCGGCCGCCTCGGCGTGTGGGAAGCTGCCTGCCGGCTGGTTCAGATGAGCGAACGCCGGCTGCAGGTTCAGCGGCACCGGGTAGTGCACCGCGGTCGGCACGCCCTGCTCCTTCAACGCCGCCTGCACCGCTTCGCGGCTGTCGATCTCGATCGTGTACTGGGCGTAGACGCTGCTCGCGCCGTCGGCCAGCACCGGCACGCGGGCGATGTCCTTCAGCAGTTCGGAATAGCGCGCGCCGATCCGTTCGCGCGCATCGACCTCGGCGGCGAAGCTCGGCATCTTCGCCAGCAGCACCGCGGCCTGGAGGGTGTCGAGACGGCCGTTCAGGCCGATGATCGGGTGGTGGTAGCGGCGGTCCTGCCCGTGGCTGCGGATCTGACGGATTTTCTTCGCCAGCTCGTCGTCGTCGGTGAACAGCGCGCCGCCGTCGCCGTAGCAGCCCAGCGGCTTGCTCGGGAAGAAGCTGGTGCTGCCTATCGTCGACAGCGCGCCGGACTTCCTGCCCTTGTAACTCGCGCCGAAGCTCTGCGCGCCGTCCTCGATCACCGCCAGGCCATGCTTGGCGGCGATCGCGTTGATCGCGTCCATGTCCGCTACTTGCCCGTACAGGCTGACCGGCATGATCGCGCGGGTCTTGGCGGTGATCGCCGCTTCGATCAGCGCCGGGTCGAGGTTGTAGGTGGCCGGGTCGATGTCGACGAACACCGGCTTCGCGCCGAGGAGCGCGATCATCTCGCCGGTGGCGATGAAGGTGAACGGGGTGGTGATCACCTCGTCGCCCGGCTCAATGCCGATCGCCATCAGCGCGATCTGCAAGGCGGTGGTGCCGTCTGACACGCCGATCGCGTGCTTGACGCCGACGTAGGCGGCAAGCTGGGCCTCCAGCTCGGCCACTTCCGGGCCCATGATGTACTGGCCGTGGTCGAGCACCGCGTGGATCCGCGCGTCGATGTCGGCTTTCAGATGCTGGTACTGGGTCTTCAGGTCGATGAAATTCATTGTGCAACACACCTTTCGGCCAACCTGGCCGCTTCGCGCGCCAGGCTCGGCGCTGTTGTCCATTTGCCCCCGAACACGGTCAGAATCCGGCCGTGGGCGTCGAATTGGTAATCGCGCAACGCGCGATTGGGGTCGTCCGCCGAGCGGATCAGCGGGCGGATGCCGGCAAAGCGGCCGACCACGTCGGCCGATGTCGCCCTTGTGCAGAAGTAATGGTTGTAGAGCACCAGCAGATAAGTCTCTTCCGCGGCGCTGCATTCGACCGGCGCGTCCGGGTCCTGGCGCAGCTCGGTGGTGCCGATCAGCGTTTGATGCTGGTACGGCAGCACGAACACCACACGGCGCTCGCCGGGCACTTCCAGCAGATAACCCTGCGACAGCGGCCGATCGAGCAGGATGTGGCTGCCGCGCACCGTGTCGAGCGCGACGCTGGCGGACAAGCCGCTGGCCTTCAGCAGGCTCTCGGCCCACGGCCCGGCGGCGTTGACGATCGCGTCGAAACGCTGCTCGGCGCCGTTCACTACCAGCGTGCCGGCCACGTCGACGCGGCTGACCGCGCAGTGTTCGCGCACCGTCACGCCGGCCTTCTGCGCCTCACCGGCCGCCCACAGGCCGAGCCGGTAGTCGTCCATCTGGCCATCAATGTAGCGGTAGCCGCCCTTGAGATCGTCGCCGCGCAGGCCGTCGGAGCCGGCGAGCAGCGTCGCCCGGCTGAGCCAGCGGTGCCGGCCCAGGCTGTGCGAACCGGCCAACAGGTCGTACAGCGCGAAGCCGGCCTTCATCAGCCAGCGGCCGCGCCGCGCACCGCTATAGACCGGCCAGACGATGGGCAAGGGTTGCGCCAGCGCCGCGTCGGGCGCGTGGTCTATCCACCAGGCGCGATCGGCGAGCGCCTTCTTCACCAGCCCGAATTCGCCGTTTTCCAGGTAGCGCACGCCGCCGTGCAATAGCTTGGACGAGGCGCGGCTGGTCGCCGACATCAGCTCTCCGCGCTCGAACAGGCTGACCGCATGCCCGCGTTCGGCCAGGGTCCAGGCGATCATCACGCCGTTGATGCCGCCGCCGACCACCGCCATTCGAGCCATGCCGCCCCCAGTTCAGCCCGGACAAGCCGCCCGGTGCAACGCTTACTCGGCCTGTTCGAGCGGGCCGAGCGGCGTGCAGTGATAGCCGCCGATCTCGTAGCGCTGGCCGCAGGCCTGGCAGGCGTGCTCGTCGATCTGCTCGGGCAGCCGCTCGCCGCAGGCGCACATCCAGCCGATCCGGCGCGCCGGTGTGCCGGCCATCAGCGCGTACGCCGGCACGTTGCGGGTGATCACCGCGCCGGCGCCGATGAAGGCGTATTCGCCGATCTCGTGGCCGCAGACGATGGTCGCGTTGGCACCGATCGACGCGCCACGACGGACCACGGTGCGGCGGTACTCGTTCTTGCGCACCACGTGGCTGCGCGGGTTGTTGACGTTGGTGAACACCATCGACGGGCCGCAGAACACGTCGTCCTCGAGCGTCACCGCGTCGTAGATCGACACATTGTTCTGCACCTTGACGTTGTTGCCGATCAGCACGTCGTTGCCGACGTAGACGTTCTGGCCGAACGAGCAGCGCTCGCCGATCTTGGCGCCGGCGCTGATGTGCACCCAGTGCCAGACGCGAGTGCCTTCGCCGAGTTGCGCGCCGTCGTCGACGATGGCGGTGGGGTGAATCGTGATATCGGTCATGGCAGGGTCACAGTAGTTGGTCTCACCGCCCGGCCAGGCCGGGCAACACACAAGGGGCTCAGTAGTCCAGCGGCAGGCTGACACGACGGCCGTCGCGTGCCGACAAATACATCGCGATCAGCAGCTCCAGCGACTTCAGGCCCTCGCGGCCGTCGGTTTCCGGGTCGGCTTCGCCGCGCATCACCTTGATCACATTGTCGTAGTAGAGCGGGTGGCCGAAGCCGTAGACGCTGGTGGTCGCGTAGCTGGCGCCCTTGATCTCCTCGTCCATCGCGTGCGGCTCGGCGAACTCCCAGTGCTGGATCTCGTTGACCGCCATGCCGCCAACCCGCACCGAGCCCTTCTCGCCGAGGATGGTGATCGAGCCTTCCAGGTTCTTCGGGTAGGTCAGCATCGTCACGTTCATGCTGCCGAGCGCGCCGGAGCGCCACTTGACGCTGACCACGCCGGTGTCTTCCACCTCGATATTGCGCGCCAGGGTGGCGGTGTACGCCTGCACGCTCTCGACCGGGCCGATCAGCCAGTCCAGCAGGTCGACGTAGTGGCTCGCCTGGTTCATGAACGCGCCGCCGTCGAATTCCCAGGTGCCGCGCCAGTCGGCCGCATCGTAGTACTCCTGCGGGCGGGTCCAGAACACGTTGACGTTGACCATATAGAGTCGGCCGAAGCGGCCCGCTTCCATCGCGCGCTTGAGCAACTGCAGCGTGTCGTTGCGGCGGTTCTGCTTGACGACGAACAGCCGTTTGCCGGCGCGGTCGGCGGCTTCGACCATCTTCAGGCCGTCCTGCCAGCGGGTCGCCATCGGCTTCTCGGTCATCACATGGAAGCCGGCTTCCGAGCAAGCCACCGACTGCGCCGGGTGCAGGCCGGACGGCGTGGTCAGGATCACGATGTCGGCGTTGCTGTGCTCGAGCAGCTCGGCGAGATTACTGTGGCCGCGCGCGCCGGTGCGTTCCACCGCGGCCTTCAGCGCCGCCGGGTCGATGTCGCAGACGTCGGTGAGCTCTACGCGGTCGGCGTGCTTTTCCAGCGCGCCGAAGTGGTTGTTGGCGATGCGACCGCAGCCGACCAGCGCGAAGCGGATCTTGCGGTCGGTGATCGGGGGATGTTGGGGGACGAGCATGTCGAGGATCCTTGTACTTAGCCACAGAACCCACAGAAACTTCGCCTATGGCTCGTTTTCTGTGGGTTCTGTGGCTAATCAATCAGTCGGCTACGGCGATCACGCCTTGACCACGTTGGCGCGCGGCGCCAGGTAGCGCCCGCGGCTGTCGACGATCAGGCTGGCGTGTTCGGCCAACAGCGCATAGTCGAACTTGTCGTGGTCGGTGGCGAGCAGCACGCAGTCGTAGCCGGCGATGTTCTCGGCGGAGAGCGCGACGCTAGCCAGATCGAAGTGGTGCTCGCGCATCTTCGGGAACACCGGCACGTGCGGGTCGCTGTACGCCACCTCGGCGCCCAGGTCGCGCAGCTTCTCCATCAGCATCACCGACGGGCTCTCGCGCATGTCGTCGACGTTCTTCTTGTACGCGATGCCGAGCACCAGAATCTTGCTGCCGTTGATCGCCTTCTTGCGCTGGTTCAGCGCCGCGGCGATCTTGCCGACCACCCAGTCCGGCATCGTGCTGTTCACCTCGCCGGCCAGCTCGATGAAGCGGGTGTTCACCCCGTATTCGCGCGCCTTCCAGGTCAGATAGAACGGGTCGATCGGGATGCAGTGGCCGCCGAGGCCCGGGCCCGGGTAGTACGGCACGAAGCCGAACGGCTTGGTCGCCGCGGCGCGGATCACTTCGTGGATGTCGATGCCCATCTTGTCGGCGACGATCTTCATCTCGTTGACCAGACCGATGTTCACCGCGCGGTGGATATTTTCCAGCAGCTTGGTCATCTCGGCGGCGCGGGTCGACGACACCGGCACCACCCGGTCGATCACCGCGCTGTAGAGCGCCACGCCGATTTCCTGGCAGGCCTCGGTGACGCCGCCGCACACCTTAGGGATGGTGCGGGTGGTGAAGTTCGGGTTGCCCGGGTCTTCGCGCTCCGGTGAGAACACCAGGAAGGCGTTGTCGCCGACCTTGAAGCCGCGCGATTCGATGCGCGGCAACAGTTCCTCGTCGGTGGTGCCCGGGTAGGTGGTCGACTCGAGCGACACCAGCTGGCCTTCACGCAGGTACGGCACCAGGCTGTCCATGGTGTCGAGCACGAACGACAGGTCCGGCTCGCGGTACTTGTTCAGCGGGGTCGGCACGCACAGGATCAGCGTGTCGGCTTCCGGCGCGCGCGCGAAGTCGGTGGTCGCCTCGAAGCCGCGCGTGCGCGCCTCGGCGATGCTGTCGGCGCTGATGTGCTCGATGTACGAGCGGCCATTGTTCAGCGCGTCGACCTTGCTCGTGTCGATGTCGAAACCGAGCACCTTGTAGCCGACTTCGGCGAAGCGCAGCATCAGCGGCAGGCCGACGTAGCCGAGGCCGACGATACCGATCACGGCGGACTTGTCCGCCACCTTCTGGAGCAGTTGCTGTTTGATCACGATAACGATCCAAAGCCTGAGAATGTCGTGGCAGCGCGCATTACGCCCGCTGCCGGATGTCGTTGCTGGCGGCAAGTGGGGTGGTTTCGGCTTCGCTGATCGGCCGCAAACCGCCGCACCGCCGCGCGGTTGACGGCGATTATACGCCGCGGGCCGCCCGCCGCGACGCCCGTGTACGAATCGTTACACCGTCAGGCGGTTGGCCGAATGCAGGTTGTTCGACTTGAGCTTGCCGACGAAGTCGCCGAACTCCAGGCCGAAGCGCGGCTCGAGCTGTTCGGCGCGCTTGGCGAGCGCGTCGAGCCGTGCCGGCGTCGGCGACTCTTTGAACGCCATCACCGCCACATTGCCGTGCGTCGACGCCGGCAGCTCGAGCACCCGGCCCTCGAACACCGACAGCAGCCGCTCGAGGAAGCTGACATAACGGATATCGCCGCTCCACCAGTTGGTGACGAACACGCCGTTCGGCGTCAGCGCGCGCCTGCAGTCCTCGAAGAACTCCTCGGTGGTCAGCGCGTCGACGATCTGGAAGCCGTCGAAGCCGTCGACCAGGATCGCGTCGGTCGATTCGCGCAGCACCTTCACGTAGTCGGCGCCGTCGCCCTCGACGATCTCGAAGCGCTCGCCCTCGTCCGGCAGCTCGAAGAACGCCCGCGCCACCGCGATCACCTGCGGGTTGATGTCGACCGCCACGCTCTTCGCATCGCGCAGGTAGAAGTCGATCCAGCGCGCGAACGAGCCGCCGCCGAGGCCGATCTGCAGGATGTGGCGAGGCGCGTCGTTGAACAGCAGCCAGCCCATCATCGAGCGGCTGTACGACAGCACCAGCCGCTCCGGGTCGTCGATGTCCATCGAGCTTTGCACCGTCTCGCTGCCCAGGTGCAGCGAGCGGATGTTGTCGACCTCGGAAATCTCCACCTCGGGCAGTTCGTCCTGCGCCTGGCGCACCCGGCGGCGGAACGGATGTCTTGCCTTACCCGCCACAGGAGCTCTCCCCAACGGTCATCGACGGCTTGCGCGAATCCAGAATGCTGATGCCGCGCAGGCCGGCCGCGCCCTCGCCTTCCGGCGGCGGATCGCGGAACTCTTCCTTGTCGAACGCCGTATCGCCGCCGGCCGCCGGCACCGCACCGGTCGCAAGGCCTGCGAAGTCGAACAGCGCGGTATCGGCCAGATGCGACGGGACGACATTCTGCATCGCGCGGAACATCGTCTCGACCCGGCCCGGGAAGCGCTTGTCCCAATCGTTGATCATCTCCTTGATCACCTGGCGCTGCAGGTTCGGCTGCGAGCCGCACAGATTGCACGGGATGATCGGGAACTGCTTCAGGACCGCATATTTTTCCAGGTCTTTCTCGCGGCAGTAGGCGAGCGGACGGATCACCATATGCCGGCCGTCGTCCGACACCAGCTTCGGCGGCATGCCCTTGAGCTTGCCGCCGTAGAACATGTTCAGGAACAGCGTCTGCAGGATGTCGTCGCGGTGGTGGCCGAGCGCGATCTTGGTCGCGCCGAGCTCGTCGGCGACGCGGTACAGGATGCCGCGACGCAGCCGCGAGCACAGCGCGCAGGTGGTCTTGCCCTCCTGCACCACGCGCTTGACGATGCTGTAGGTGTCTTCCTCGACGATGCGGTACTCGACGCCCAGCTCGGTCAAATAGGTCGGCAGCACATGCTCGGGGAAGCCCGGCTGCTTCTGGTCCAGGTTCACCGCCACGATCGAGAAGTCGATCGGCGCGGACTTCTGCAGGCCGAGCAGGATGTCGAGCAAGGCGTAGCTGTCCTTGCCGCCGGACAGGCAGACCATGATGCGGTCGCCCTGCTCGATCATATTGAAATCGTTGATGGCGTCGCCGACATGGTGGCGCAGCCGCTTGGCGAGCTTGTTCGCCTCGAAGAGTTCCTTTTTGGCCTTGGGATCAAGGCCTTGGTCGGTATCGTGCATGGGGTGCGGCTAAGAATTTGAAAAACAGGCGATTTTAGCGCAAAGCGGCGTCGATTTCAGCGCCTTGCACGCAAAAGCGCCGCCCGGCGGTGAAGCACGGGCGGCGCATCTAGCAAGCCTGGCCGAAGCGGCGGTTACAACACCACGCTGCGCCCGCCGTCCACCGCGATGATCTGGCCGGTGATGTACGGAGCGTCGTCGAGCAGGAAGCGCACGGTGCGGGCGATGTCGTCCGGCGTGCCGGTGCGCGCCAGCGGTATGCTTGCCTCGATCTGCGCGCGGCGCACCGGGTCGAAGAACGAATCGCCCTCCGGCCAGACGTTGCTGCCCGGTGCCACGCCGTTGACCCGTACCTGCGGCGCCAGCTCGATCGCCAGCGCGCGGATCAGCTGCGCGTGGCCGGCCTTGGCGAGGTTGTAGACCAGGTGCGACTTCATCGGCCGCTCGGCGTGGATGTCGACGATGCCGACGATCGCGCCACCGTTCGCCTTCAGGTGCGGCGCGGCCGCCTGGGCGAGGAACAGCGGCGCCTTCAGGTTCGAGCCCATCAGGTCGTGCCAGGCCGCCTCGCTGACCTCGCCGACCTCGGTCGGGAAGAAGCTCGACGCATTGTTGACCAGCGCGTCGAGCCGGCCGAACGCCGCCAAACTGGCGTCGACCAGCGCCAGCAAGCGCTCGGTGTCGAGCAGGTCGGCCTGCAGCACCACCGCCGAGCCGCCGCGCTGCGCGTTGAGCTGTTCGGCCAACGTTTCGGCCTCGGTACGCGAGCCGCGGCAGTGCAGCGCCAAGCGCCAGCCGTGCTGGTGCAGGTGCCGGGCGATGCCGGCGCCGACGCGGCGGGCCGCGCCGGTAATCAGAACCACCTTGTCGTGCATGGGCGATCTTTATCGTGGGTTAGCTGTTCGCGTCGAGGCAGGGCTGCAATACTTCGAGCAGCGTGCCGTGCTTGGCCGGCAGGTTGATCCACAGCCGGTAGCGCGCTCCCTTGCCGTCGGCGGCGCGCACCGAGAGGCCGAGCGCCCGCGCCTTGATCGCCGCCTTCAGCAGCTCGGGCGGCAACGTCACTACCCAGTGGAAACGATCCCCGTCGACGTGCCAGCCGCTGACGTTGATCGCGGTGAACTTGCCGTCGATGCCGATCGCGGCGAGCTTGCTCTTCTCGCCGGCCGCGCCCGGCCCTTCGAAGGCACCGAGCTTGAAGCTGCCCGACTTGGCCGGCACTTCCAGCGCCAGGTTCGGCAGGCCGGCGTCCGGCCGGCACGACCAGATCACCTCGGTGCTGTCCGACTTGAGCCAGGCCGTTTTAAGCGGATTGTCGGCGTACGGCGAACTGACCTGCCAATCGGCAGCGTGCGCGGCACCCGCCAATAGCGCGGCCCCCGCCAACAGGACACGATGCATTTTCTTCATTTTCTTCTCATCCTCGACAAATTCACCGACAATCGCGCCAGAGTATAACGGTTTACCCCCAATGAGCACGCTTCCCGCCCCGTCCGCCGACGCCCTCGCCGCCAGCCAGGCGCTGGCACAACACATCGCCGACCAGATCGCCGCCCACGACGGCTGGCTGCCATTCTCGCGCTATATGGAACTGGCGCTGTACGCGCCGGGCCTCGGCTACTATGCCGGCGGCAGCCGCAAATTCGGCGGCGCCGGCGACTTCGTCACCGCGCCGGAAATGACCCCGCTGTTCGCCCGTACCGTCGCGCGCCAGCTCGCCGAACTGCTGCCGCACACCGCCGGCACCGTCTACGAGTTCGGCGCCGGCACCGGCGCGCTGGCGGCCGACCTGTTGGCCGCGCTCGAAGAGCTCGGCGTGCCGCCGACGCGCTACTGCATCGTCGACCTGTCGCCCGAGCTGATTGAACGCCAGCAGCAGACGTTGGCCGAACGGGTGCCGCACTGGCTGGACCGGGTCGAGTGGCTGGCCGAGCTGCCGGCCGAGCTCGACGGCGTGGTGATCGGCAACGAGGTGCTCGACGCGATGCCGTGCGAGTTGCTGCATTGGGACGACGCGCCGCTGCAGCGCGGTGTCACCGTGCGCGACGGCGCCTTCGCCTGGGAAGACCAGCCGATCGCCGACGCGGCGCTCCAGGCATTGGCCGACGCGCTGCTGCCGCCGCTGCCGGGCTACGTGTCCGAAATCAGCCTGGCCAACCGCGGCTTCATCGGCGCGCTGGCCGAACGGCTCACCCGCGGCGCGATCCTGTTGTTCGATTACGGCTTCCCGGCGCGCGAGTACTACCACCCGCAGCGCCACATGGGCACGCTGATCGGCCACTACCGCCATCACACCATCGACGACCCGTTCTACCTGCCCGGCCTGATGGACCTGACCTGCCACGTCGACTTCACCGCCGTCGCCGAAGCCGGCCTCGACGCCGGCCTCGACCTGATCGGCTACACCACCCAGGCGCAGTTCCTGGTCAACGCCGGCCTCGCCGCCGAACTCGCCGCGCTCGACCCGAACGACCACGCCCGCTACCTGCCCACCGCCAGCGCGGTGCAGAAGCTGACCAACCCGGCCGAGATGGGTGAGCTGTTCAAGGCGATCGGCTTCGGCCGCGGCGTGCCGATCGACTGGGTCGGCTTCACCCAAGGCGACCGCTGCCACACCCTGTAGCACCATGACATTTCGCTGAAATGAAAATTTTTCGGCACGGGGTGTTGACAGCGAGAAGCCCGCTACGTATAGTTCGCTCCACTTCGCAGCGCCAAGCGCAGCAAGTACGGCGAATTAGCTCAGTCGGTTAGAGCGACGGAATCATAATCCGCAGGTCCGGGGTTCGAGTCCCTGATTCGCCACCAAGGATTACAAGGGGTTAGCTTCGGCTAACCCCTTTTCCGTTTCAGGCTTGTGGCGTATTTGTGCCGAGCCCCATCACCACGTCAATGGTCCGCGCATGGTCAGCCAGATTCGCTGGACTCAGATGCGCATAACGCTGCACCATCTGCACCGACTTCCACCCGCCCATTTCCTGCACCACATACAACGGTGTGCCGTTCTGCACCAGCCACGATGCCCAGCAGTGGCGCAGATCGTGCCAACGGAAGTTCTCGATGCCGGCTTCCTGGAGCGCCTTTCGCCATGCTCGGGTATTGGCGTTAGCTACGGGTTTGCCGTTGCAAGTGAACACTCGAACTGGATGCTTGTCCCGTTGGCGCAGTAACACCTCGTAGGCCGTATCATTCAAGCTCACATGATGATCAGCCTTGTTCTTCATCTGATCGCCATGAAACCAAACAACGCGGCGCTCCAAATCCACCTGCGCCCACTCCAGCTTCAGCACGTTGGACTGGCGCAACCCTGTTGCCAGTGAGAACAGCACTAACTCACGCGCATGGGGTTGCAACAACTCCAACAGCTTCCGGGCTTGTTCGGGTGTCAGCCAGCGGACCCTGCGTTTAGCTTCTTTAAAGAGCGTCACCTTGGGC
>NZ_JBVMAE010000023.1:0-54776 GCF_055597485.1 Crenobacter sp. CS_VA4 | reverse complement strand
TTCGCTTCGGAACCCCGGTTCCCGAGCACCCAAAGCCCCAGCTCAGCCGAGCTGGGGCTTTGTGCTTTGGCGCGCCAACACCGCCCCGCGCACAACTCCTGCTTACCATTACCTGCCGCGCCCCATTAGTTCACCGTTCCATTGCGTCCTTGTCGTCGTCTTGCTATTTAATGCACTTCGGCAGTTCACGGACCAATGATCTCCACCGCTGCTGTGCTTGCCGGTTTGGCTGCGCCCGCCCAAACAAAAAGCCTGTCTGACGACAGGCTTTTTGTTGCTCTGAAGACTTCCCGGCTCAGAGCCGGAACCGCCCGATCAGCGTCTCCATCTCGTCGGCGAGTCGGCGCAGTCCCTCGGTATCGTCGTGCGCGCTCTGCACTGCGTGGTCGGTCTGCTGGACCATGCTGTGGATCTGTTCGATGTGATGGGCGATTTCCTGGCTGGCGCTCGACTGTTCGGCGGTGGCGGCGGCGATGTCGCCGACGCTGGCGACCACCTGGCGGGTGTCGTTGCGGATCAGGTTGATCGAGCCGACAGCTTGGCTCGCCAGGCTGACGCCGTGGTCGACCTGCTGCAACGCCGTCTCCATATTGCCGCTGGCCTGGCGCGACTCCTGCTGGATGGCGGCGATCATGCCGCCGATCTCGACGGTGGCACGGGCGGTGCGTTCGGCCAACTTGCGCACCTCGTCGGCCACTACCGCGAAGCCGCGGCCCTGTTCGCCGGCGCGCGCCGCCTCGATCGCGGCGTTTAGCGCCAACAGATTGGTCTGGTCGGCGATGTCCTTGATCACGTTGACGATGCTGCTGATCTGCTGCGAGCGGTCTTCCAGGCCGCTCAGTACCGTCGCCAGCGTGCGCACCGTGTCGGCGATGCGGGCGATTTCCTGCGCGCTGGCTTCGACGTCGCCGGCAACGTGTTCGGATAGACTGCCGGCATCGCGCGCCAGCGTCTCGGCGTTGCGCGCGGCGTCGGCGATCTGGCTGACACTGACCGATAGCTGCTCGATGCTGGCGGCGGTGGCGTTGGCCGCCTCGGCTTGGTGGTTCGAGCTCTGGCGGATCTGCTCGACCTGCTGCATTAGCTGGCGGCTGGCGCCCTGTACGCCCTGTCCGTGGCCGCGTACGTCGAGCATCATGCTGCGCAGCGAGCCGATGAAGCGGTTGAACGCGCCGGCGGCGGTGCCGATCTCGTCTCGGCTGGCGATCGCCAGCGACTGGGTGAGGTCGCCGTTGCCCTGCGACAGACCGGTCATCGCGCCTTGAAGGCTGCCCAACGGCTTGAGCAGCAGGTTCAGCAAGACGCCGAGCAGCAGCACGATCAGTACTAGCAGGCCGACGCTGACCAGCGTCGCCTTCAGGCTGGCGGCACGGGCCGAGGCGAATGCCGCGTCGAGCGGAATCGACAGCTGGGCGGCCCAGGGGCTGGCGGTGTCGCCGATACGGATCGGCAGAATGAAGTGGCGGAAGCCGTCGGCGCTGTCGTAGCTGTAGCTCTGGCCGGCGGCGATGGCCGCCTTGGCGTCTCCCGGGAGGTTTTGGGCCGGTTTGCCGTTGGTCCGGGCATCGCGGCCGGCCAACTGCAGGCCGCGGTTGGAGTAGAGCGACAGGTAACCGCTGTCGTAGGGCTGGATCGCGCTGGCCATGCTCTGCAGGTCGGCCAGCGCCAGGTCGCAGCCGGCGACGCCGATCGCCTTGCCGTCGACGATCAGCGGGAACGACACCGTGCCCATCAGCACCTTGATGTCGGCATCGATATAGGGTTCGGTGAGGATGGGGCGGCTGGTGGCCTTGGGCTTGACGTAGTACTCGCTGGTATCGGCGCCTTCGGTACCCCACACCACGTCGATCTTGCCGTTCTTGCGGTACCAGTAGACGCCGGCACGCCCTTCCTTGTCGTTGTTCGGCTGGCCGGCCAGTTCGGCGTCGTGACTGTCGAAGGCATTGTGGTCCCACAGCACGAAGTAGCCGACCGCGTTCGGGTTGGTGGGCGTCTGGCGCTTGACGATGGCCGACAGTAGCACCCGGCCGTTGGTGGCTTGCTGCTGGCGCAGCGCCACCGCGCTTTCGGCCAACGTCTGCGTCGAGAAGTAGGCCTGCTCGAGGCGGCGCTGTACCTGGTCGGCGGCGAGCCGGGCCTGCTGCTGGGCCGACACGAGGGCGGCGTCTTCGGCCTGCTGGTAGCCGAGGTAGGTATTCAGGCCGATCAGGCCGGCAAAGCCGATCAGGATCAGCAGACCACTGCCGAGCAGGATCTTGCCGCGTATGCTGTGCACCATCTGACGAGTTCTCTTGTTTGATTTATTTGACGCCGCAACGCGGCACTCTCCTCTTGCAGTGGTCAATTAGAATGTCATGTGATGGGATTAGCAAGCAAAGGTCTGATTTTTGTTAAAAAAACGGCCAACCGCGTTAACGGTTGGCCGTTGTGTCGAAAAAAACAAACAGTCTTAGCTGTGGCGCTCGATGTGGGCGCCGACCGCGCCGAGCTTCTTCTCGATGTGTTCGTAGCCGCGGTCGAGGTGGTAGATGCGGTCGACGATGGTCTCGCCGTCCGCCACCAGGCCGGCGATCACCAGGGACGCCGACGCGCGCAGGTCGGTGGCCATCACGGTGGCGCCGGACAGCCGTTCGACGCCCTTGATCACCGCGGTATTGCCCTCGGTCTCGATATTGGCACCCATCCGGTTCAGTTCCGGTACGTGCATGAAGCGGTTCTCGAAGATGGTCTCGGTGACCATCGCCACGCCGTCGGCGATCGCGTTCAGCGTCATAAACTGCGCCTGCATATCGGTCGGGAACGCCGGGTAAGGCAGGGTGCGCACGTTGACCGCCTTCGGCCGACGTTTCATGTCGAGCGAGATCCAGTCGTCGCCGGCCTCGACCACCGCGCCGGTCTCGACCAGCTTGTCGAGCACCGCTTCCATCGACTTCGGCGCGGCGTTACGCAGCACCACGTGGCCCTGCGTCGCGGCGGCGGCGACCAGGAAGGTGCCGGCCTCGATGCGGTCCGGCATCACTGCGTGCTCGGCGCCGTGCAGGCGTTCGACGCCCTCGATCACCAGCCGGTCGCTGCCGATGCCGGAGATCTTGGCGCCCATCGCGTTCAGGCACAGCGCGAGGTCGGTCACCTCGGGCTCGCGCGCGGCGTTTTCCAGCACGGTGGTGCCGTCGGCCAGCACCGCGGCCATCAACAGGTTCTCGGTGCCGGTGACGGTGACCATGTCCATCACCACCTTGGCGCCGCGCAGGCGCTTGGCCTGCGCCTTCACATAGCCGTGCTCGATCGACACCTCGGCGCCCATCGCGACCAGGCCCTTGATGTGCTGCTCGATCGGGCGGCTGCCGATCGCGCAGCCGCCGGGCAGGCTGACGGTGGCCTCGCCGAAGCGCGCCAGCGTCGGGCCGAGCACCAGGATCGAGGCGCGCATCGTCTTCACCAGATCGTAGGGGGCGACCAGGTTGTTGATGCCGGCGGCGGTGATCTCGACCTCGTGGACGTTGTCGGTCATCACTCGCGCGCCCATGCCCTGAAGCAGCTTCTGGGTGGTGGCGACGTCGCGCAGCATCGGGACGTTCGACAGCTTCAGCGTGTCGGCGGTCAACAGGCTGGCGCAGAGGATGGGCAGCGCGGCGTTCTTGGCGCCGGACACGCGGATCTCGCCGTTGAGCGGCCCGTTGCCGCGGATGTGCAGTTTTTCCATGTCGGCTTAGCCCTGTTGTTTTTCCCATTCGTCCGGCGTCAGCGCCTTGACGATCGAGAGCGCGTGGATCTCGTTGCTTTGCAGGCGCGATTTGACCACTTCCATCACGATGCGGTGACGCTCGATCAGACGCTTGCCGGCGAAGGCCGGCGAGACGATCTGGGCGTAGAAGTGATGACCGTCGCCTTCGACCGCGATGTGGGTGCAGTCGAGGCCGGCGGCGATGTATTGCTGGACGAGTTCGGGGGTAACCATGTCTGTCGAATCCAAAAATTGAGAAAGCCTAGAGCCTGTCAGGTGTTTTTAATGACGCAGCTTGTAACCGGTCTTGATCATCCACAAGGCCAGGGCGGACAGCGCGACGAAGCTGGCGCCGACCACGCCGAGCGACAGCCAGGGGCTGATGTCGGCCTGGCCGAAGAAGCCGTAGCGGAAGCCGTCGATCATATAGAACACCGGGTTGGCGTGGCTGGCCGCGTACCAGATCGGCGGCAGGCTGTTGATCGAATAGAACACGCCGGACAGGAAGGTCAGCGGCATGATCAAGAAGTTCTGGAACGCCGCCAGCTGGTCGAATTTTTCCGCCCAGATGCCGGCGATGAGGCCGAGCGTGCCGAGCACGCCGCAGCCGAGCAGCGCGAACGTCAGCGCCCACAGCGGCTCGGCCGGCAGCGGCAGGCCGAACCAGGCGGTCACCACCAGCACGCCGAGGCCGACCAAGAGGCCGCGCACGATCGCCGCCAGCAGATACGCCGCGAAGAACTCCAGCGCGCCCAAGGGCGGCAGCAGGATGAACACGATATTTCCGGTGATCTTCGACTGGATCAGGCTGGACGAGCCGTTGGCGAAGGCGTTCTGCGCCATCGACATCATCGCCAGCCCCGGGATCAGGAAGGCGGTGTAGCTGACGCCCGGGTAGGCATCGACGTGGCTGCGCAACACGTGCGAGAAGATCAGCTGGTACATCAGCGCGGTCAGCACCGGTGCCGATACGGTCTGGAACGCGACCTTCCAGAAGCGCAGCACTTCCTTCTTGAACAGGGTGTAGAAGCCGTTCATCACGCCTGCCCTCCGTGCATCATCGACACGAACACGTGTTCCAGGTCGGTCTCCAGCATCGACAGCTCGCGAACCTCGACGCCGGCCTCGCGCAGCGTCGTCAGCACACCTTCCAGCTCGGTCAGCGCCGGCAGGCGCAGTACGATGCGGCCGTCGTCGTCGCGGACGTGGAGCGATCGCAGTGCCGCCGGCAGTTCGGCCGACAGCTGTAGCTCCACCTCGCGGTTGGCCGAACGGGCCAAGAGCGTGTCCTTGTTCTCCAGCGCCACCAGCCGGCCGCGCTTGAGCATCGCGATGCGGCTACACAGCGCCTCGGCCTCTTCCAGGTAGTGGGTGGTCAGCACGATGGTGTGGCCGGCGTGGTTCAGCTCCTGGACGAAGCGCCACAGGCTCTGGCGCAGCTCGACGTCGACGCCGGCGGTCGGCTCGTCGAGCACGATCACTGGCGGGCGGTGCACCAGCGCCTGGGCGACCATGACCCGGCGCTTCATCCCGCCGGACAGCGCGCGCATATTGACGTTGGCCTTGTCGGTCAGGCCGAGCTTGAACAGCAGCTCGTCGATCCAGGCGTCGTTGCGGCGCAGGCCGAAGTAGCCGGACTGGAACACCAGGGTCTCGCGCACGGTGAAGAACGGGTCGAACACCAGTTCCTGCGGCACCACGCCGAGGTTCAAGCGCGCGTCACGCGCGGCGCCGACCGTGTCGTGGCCCATGATGCGGATCTGGCCCTGGTCCTGGCGCGACAGCCCGGCCATCGCCGAGATCAGCGTGGTCTTGCCGGCACCGTTCGGGCCGAGCAGGGCGAAGAATTCCCCCTGTTCGACGGTGAAGCTGACGGAGTCGAGCGCCTGCAGTTGGCCGAAGCGCTTGCCGACGCCGTCGATCGAGATGGCACTGGTCATGCAATGAGGGGGAGGAAGGCGGAAAAGGTCGGAAGTATAGCGCTAGTTGCCGTTTTCGTCAGCAGCGTCGCGCCAGCTGCCGGGCCGGAAAACCCCTGAAAAATAAGGGGTTAAAAGCTGCTCGGCGTCGCGGGCCAGGTCGAGCGCCTCGGGGCGCATCAGCCACACCTCGATCAGGCCGCGCAGCTGGCCTTGCAGGCTGAGCGCGGCCATATATGGGTCGATGCCCGGCTGCAGTTCGCCGAGCGTGGCGGCGTGTTCGAGCAGGCGCTGGAACCGTTGCTGGTTTTCCTTCAGGCATTCGGCGTTGGCGAGGTTGACCAGTTCCATCTCGCCGACGTACTCGCAGCGCAGCTGCAGGATGCCAACGATGCGCTTGATGCGTGGGACGGTGCAAACGGCGTACAGCAGCTCGCAGCAGTGGCGCCACAGCGTGCGCGCCGGTGCGGTGCGCGCCTGTTCGCACAGGCGGCGCTGCATTTCGTCGATTTCCGGTTCGACCAGGCCGCACATCGCGTTGAACAGG
Organism: Crenobacter sp. CS_VA4; assembly: GCF_055597485.1. Classification (NCBI taxonomy): domain Bacteria; kingdom Pseudomonadati; phylum Pseudomonadota; class Betaproteobacteria; order Neisseriales; family Neisseriaceae; genus Crenobacter; species Crenobacter sp. CS_VA4. The sequence goes on along the minus strand of NZ_JBVMAE010000023.1, from coordinate 48,586 downwards.
TCGGCCTTGTTGGCGAAGTGCCAGTAGATCGCGCCGCGGGTGACGCCGGCGGCGTGCGCGATGTCGGCCAACGAGGTGCGGCTGACCCCCTTTTCCCAGAACAGCGTCTGGGCGGTTTCAAGTAGCTGCAGCCGGGTCTGTTCGGCTTCTTCGCGGGTACGGCGGGCCATGGTGGGGCGGTCTCGTGGTAGGGGAGGCATCTTAAAGCGGGAACGCTGATTGTTAAACCAAATAGTGATAGCTGTTTGGCAAGATCGACAATCTACAATTATTTTTTAAAATGGCTCGCCGCGCATTTTACATACGTTCGTGAATGTATGTAAAATGCCAAACTCGAATTTGCATACGCCGACCATTCGTTCGTCATCCTGTTCGGCGTATCATGGCAATTAAATTCATACGTCATTGCAACAATCACGAAGATTTAAGAAGGAGCACAAGTGGTGAACTCCGTACCCCATTTTAACCGCCGTTTCGGCCGACTGGGCCTGGCGCTGGCGGTGACCGCCGCGCTAGCCGCTTGCGGCAAGTCGGCCCCCAAGGTGCAGCAGCCACCGGTGCCGGTCAGCGTGGTCACCGTCCAGTCGCAGAATGTGCCGGTCAACTACGAATTCGTCGGCCAGGCCAACGGCTATCGCCAGATCCAGGTGCGTGCCCGGGTCGGCGGCATCCTGCTCAAGCGGGTGTATACCGAGGGCCAGCGCGTCAAGGAAAACGACCTGCTGTTCCAGATCGACCCGGCACCGTACCAGGCCGCCTACGACAATGCCAAGGCGTCGCTCGGCGTCGAGGAGGCGAAGCTGGTCAACGCCAAGCAGAACTACGACCGCGTGCTGCCGCTGTTCAAGGAAAACGCGGTCAGCCAGAAAGACCGCGACGACGCGGTGGCGTCGTACCAGTCGGCGCTGGCCTCGGTCGCCGCGGCGCGCGCCACGCTGCAGAACGCCAAGATCAACCTCGGCTACACCCGCGTCACCGCGCCGATCACCGGCATGACCAGCAAGGAAGCGGTGTCCGAGGGCAGCCTGATCTCCGTGACCAACGAAGGCAGCCTGTTGACCACCATCTCGCAGCTCGACCCGATCTACGTCAACTTCAGCGTGTCCGACAACGACATGCTGCGGGTGCGCAAGCTCCAGCAGAGCGGCCAGCTGAAGCTGGTATCGCCGAATAAGCTGAGCGTGCGTCTGAAGCTGTCAGACGGCAGTGAATACAGCCAGACCGGTTCGCTCAACTTCACCGACAACCTGATCGACACCGCGACCGGCACGGTGAGCTCGCGGGCGCTGTTCCCGAACACCAAGGGGCAGATCCTGCCGGGCCAGTTCGTGCGTGTGGTGATCGACGGCGTGGTCCGCACCAATGCGCTGCAGGTGCCGCAGAAGGCGGTGTTCAGCTCGCAACAGGGCAAGATGGTCTGGGTGGTCGGCCAGGACAACAAGGCGACGCCGACGCCGATCGAGACCGCCGACGAGGTCGGCCACAATGTGATCGTCGACAAGGGCCTGAAGGCGGGTGACCGGGTGGTGATCGATAACCTGATCAAGCTGCGCCCGGGTGCGGTGGTGAAACCGGAAGCGGCCAAGCTGGAGACGGCGAATGCCGCCGCCCCGGCACCGGCCGCGCACTGATAGCGGGAGACAGACACGATGTTTTCTGCTTTCTTCATTCGCAGGCCGATCTTCGCCTCGGTGATCTCGATCATCATCGTGCTGGCGGGCCTGGCGGCGATCAAGGCGCTGCCGGTCGAGCAGTTTCCGCAGATCGTACCGCCGACGGTGGCGGTGGCAACGAGCTATCCGGGCGCGTCGGCCGAAGTGATCGCCGCCACCGTGGCGGCGCCGCTCGAGCAGGCGATCAACGGCGTGGACGACATGCTCTACGTCCAGTCGTCCAGCTCCAGCTCGGGGGCGCTGACGATCACGGTGACCTTCAAGATCGGCACCAACCCCGACCAGGCGACGATCAACGTCAACAACAAGGTGCAGTCGGCGCTGGCGGCGCTGCCGGAGGCGGTGCGTCGTCAGGGCGTGACGGTGCGGAAGAAGTCCTCCGCCTTCCTGCAGGTGATCGCGCTCTACTCGCCGAACAAGAGTTACGACACGCTGTACATGAGTAACTACGCGTTGCTCAACGTGATCGACGAGCTCAAGCGGATCCCGGGTGTCGGCGACGTGATCAACTTCGCCGCGCAGGACTACTCGATGCGGATCTGGTTGCGCCCGGACAAGCTGGCGCAGATGAAGTTGACCACCACCGACGTCGCCAACGCGATCAACGAGCAGAACGCGCAGTTCGCCGCCGGTCGGGTCGGTGCCGAGCCGACCGACAAGCCGGTCGACTTCACCTACACGGTGACGACCAAGGGCCGCCTGACCGACCCGGCCGAGTTCGAGAACATCATCCTGCGTTCCAACCCGGACGGCTCGAAGCTGCGGCTGAAGGACGTGGCGCGGGTGGAGCTGGGGGCGTTGAACTACGACTTCCGCGGCACCTACGACGGCCAGCCGACCATCCCGATCGGTATCTTCCTGTCGCCGGGCGCCAACCAGCTCGCCACCGCCGACGCGGTGCAGGCGACGATGACGCGCTTGTCGCAGAACTTCCCAAGCGACCTGAAGTACTCGATCCCGTACGACACGACCGAGTTCGTGAAGGTGTCGATCCACGAGGTGGTGAAGACGCTGGGCGAGGCGATGGTGCTGGTGTTCCTGGTGGTGTTCATCTTCCTGCAGAACTGGCGCGCGACGCTGATTCCTTGTTTGGCGGTGCCGGTGTCGATCATCGGCACCTTCGCCGGGATGTACGCGCTGGGCTTCTCGATCAACACGCTGACGCTGTTCGGCATGGTGCTGGCGATCGGTATCGTGGTCGACGACGCGATCGTGGTACTGGAGAACGTCGAGCGCCTGATGAGCACCGAGAAGCTGTCGCCGGTGCAGGCGTCGTTCAAGGCGATGGAAGAAGTGTCCGGGCCGGTGGTGGCGATCGTGCTGGTGCTGTGCTCGGTGTTTATCCCGGTGGCGTTCCTCGGCGGTATCGCCGGACAGATGTACAAGCAGTTCGCGATCACCATCGCGATGTCGGTGACGATCTCGGGCCTGGTCGCGCTGACGCTGACCCCGGCCTTGTGCGCGCTGATCCTGAAGGCCGAGCATCAACACGAGCACCCGCTGTTCGACAAGTTCAACGCCTTCTTCGACCGGATGACCCGGGGCTACACCAACGGCGTGCGTTTCCTGCTCAAGCGCATCTTGCTGGCGCTCTTGCTGTTTGCCGGCGTGATCGTGCTGGCCATCGGCCTGTTCCGCGCGGTGCCGGGCTCGCTGGCGCCGGATGAGGACCAGGGCTACATCATCGCGGCGATGTTCTTGCCGGACGGTGCGTCGATGAGCCGCACCGGCGCGGCGATGCAGCAGCTCGACCAGATCACCCGGCCGAACTCGGCGGTGGCGCACGTGCTGTCGTTCTCGGGCTTCGACATCCTGTCGGGGTCTAACAAGACCAACGGGGGCGTGAGTTTCATCACGCTGAAGCCGTGGGACGAGCGCAAGGCGCCGAACGAGCAGGCCTTGTCGCTGGTCGGCCAGGTGTTCAAGCAGGGCATGGCGATCCGCGACGGCCTGGTGCTGGCGTTCAACCCGCCGCCGATCTCGGGGATGTCGAACACCGGCGGTTTCGAAGCCTATGTGCAAAGCCGCGGCACCGGCACCACCAAGGACATGGAGGCGATGACCAAGAAACTGGTCGCCGCGGCCGCCAAGCGTCCGGAGCTGGCGGGTGTGCAGACCACCTTCTCGGCCAACGTGCCGCAGGTGTACATCAAGCTCGACCGCGACAAGGCCAAGGCGCTCGGTGTGGCGATCACCGACGTGTTCAGTACGATGCAGAGCACCTTCGGTTCGCTGTACGTGAACGACTTCAACAAGTTCGGCCGTACCTTCAAGGTGCAGCTGCAGTCTGAGGCCGACTTCCGTGCCAAGGTCGAGGACATCCGCAACGTCTACACCCGCTCGGCGTCGGGCAGCATGATTCCGCTGTCGGCGCTGGTGACGGTGGAGCAGAGCACCGGCCCGGAAATCCTGGAGCGCTTCAACATCTTCCCGGCGGCCAAGGTGGTCGGTAACCCCTCGCCGGGCCACAGCTCGGGCGAGGCGATCAAGGCGATGGAAGAAGTGGCGCAGGACACGCTCAGCAGCGACTACTCGCTGGCGTGGAGCGGTTCGGCGTTCCAGGAAAAGTCGACCAGTGGCTCGTCCGCGACGGTGTTCGGCTTCGGCATGATCATGGTGTTCCTGATCCTGGCGGCGCAGTACGAACGCTGGACGCTGCCGATCGCGGTGCTGATGGCCGTGCCGTTCGCGGTGTTCGGCGCGCTGACCGCCAACTGGCTGCGCGGCCTCGCCAACGACGTGTACTTCCAGGTGGCGCTGGTGACGCTGATCGGTCTCGCGTCGAAGAACGCGATCCTGATCGTGGAATTCGCCGTGCTGAAGATGGAAGAAGGGATGTCGCTGTTCGACGCGGCGCTGGAAGCGGCCAAGCTGCGCTTCCGGCCGATCGTGATGACCTCGCTCGCCTTCGTGCTCGGTTGCGTCCCGCTGGCGATTTCCAGCGGCGCCGGCGCGGCCAGCCGCCACTCGGTCGGTACCGGCGTGATCGGCGGGATGCTGGCGGCGACCTTCATCGCGGTGTTCTTCATCCCCGCGTTCTTCCTGTTGATCATGCAATGGTCGCAACGCGGCAAGCCGGCCAAGCCTGAGATCCCGGCGCTGGCGAAAGAAGGAGAGGCCACGCATGACTAAGCAATTGCTCCCCGCGCTGGTCGCGCTGGCCCTGGCGGGCTGCGCGGTCGGCCCCGATTACAGCCGGCCGAAGTTCGACATGCCGGACAACTGGGCGGCGCAGAACGGCCAGCCCGGCAGCGCGGCCGCGGTCGAGGCCGGCTGGTGGAAACGCTTCAACGACCCGGTGCTCGAAGAGCTGGTCGCGGCGGCGCTGAGCTACAACCAGGACCTCGCCGCGGCGGCCGCGCGCGTCGACGAAGCCGCGGCCCAGGCCGGCATCGCCCGCGCCGCGCTGCTGCCTAGCCTCGACTACAACGCCAACTACATCCGCCGCCGGACCTCGGCCGAAACCACCGCGCCGGGCACGCCGCTGGTGGCCGACGTGCGTACGGTCAACGGTGTGCTGTCGTGGGAGCTCGACCTGTGGGGCAAGCTGCGCCGCAGCAACGAGGCGGCCCGCGCCGCCTTCCTGGCCAGCCGCTACAACCGCGACGCGGTCGAACTGTCGCTGGCGTCGCAGGTGGCCAATACCTACTTTCAGCTGCGTGCGCTCGATGCGCAGCTGAAGGTCACCGAGCAGACGCTGAGCTCGCGCCAGGAATCGCTGCGCCTGCAGCAGAAACGCTTCCAGGGCGGCCTGATCTCGGCGCTCGACCTGCACCAGGCCGAGTCGGAAGAGGCGTCGTCACGCGCCGCCGTGCCGCAGATTCGCCAGTCGGTCGAGCAGACCGAGCACGCGCTGTCGGTGTTGACCGGCCGTTCGCCGCGCGAGCTGCTCAGCCCGATGCCGCGCGGCCAGACGCTCAAGGCACTAGCGATCCCACCGGTGGTGCCGGGCGGCTTGCCGTCCGAACTGCTGACCCGCCGCCCGGATGTGGCGGCCGCCGAGCAGCAGCTGGTGGCCGCGAACGCCGAGATTGGTGTGGCCCGCGCGGCGTATTTCCCGAGCATCAGCCTGACCGGGATGATCGGCTCGCAGAGCCTGTCGCTGTCGGGCCTGTTCCGCGGTCCGGCCAGGACCTGGAGCTTCGCCGGCGATCTGGCCGGTCCGATCTTCAACTTCGGTGCGACCGGCTACGGCGTCGACGCCGCCAATGCCCGCCAGAAACAGGCGCTGGCGTCGTACCAGCTGGCGGTACAGAACGCGTTCCGCGACACGTTGGACGCGCTGTCAGCGCTCGACGGCACGACCAAGAGCGAGGCCGGTCAGGCCGATCAGCTGCGCGCGTTGCGCGAGACACAGCGGCTGGCGCAGCTGCGCTATGACAACGGCTACTCGAGCTACCTCGAGGTGCTGGACGCCGAGCGCAACGTCTATGCGTCGGAGCTCAGCGTGATCAATGCACGCCAGGCTCGTCTGAACGCGGCGGTGTCGCTGTACAAGGCGCTCGGCGGCGGTTGGTCACAGGCCGAGGCCGACAAGCAGCCGAGCGGTGTTCCGTCCACCGCTCCGACCCTGGCGCCGGCGGCCAAGGCACAAGGCTGACGGTTCGGCCAACGTTGTGGCAAAAGCCGCTTTCGACACTTCTTATACCTAAATCGAACATGGTTTTTGATGGCGTGATTCCAACATCAAGATAGATAGGGGGTTTGAGCACTTCCCCAAAATATGTAGAGATACATCGCAATACATAGCTTCAGGGCGCCAATGGAGACACTGGCGCCTTTACTTTCTGAGAACAATGAAAGAGATCGTCGCGCTTGATGGTAGGTAGGGTATATCCGCCTCACCTGAGTCGAGCATGCGTACTTGAAAAGTGCGCAGCGGAATAATGAGCTTCATCAGTAATGCCACCCAACGCACCGGGCTCCACATCTCCAGTCGAACTCCATTTGTTGTCGGACGCTCACGCCACACACAGTCTGGGTCGTCTCGGTCAATCTGAGCCTCTGTAACAGGAAACCAATCTGGAGCAGTATGCCCGGATCGTCCAATTTCCGTTCCCAGGACACTCTGAGCCCACCGCCAATCGCTGAAATGCGGACCTGATACCAGTAGCAGGCGCAACTCGTCGACGTAACCATACGGAAGTGGCGAGTGGACACTCTCATCAAGCTTCGGTAGGCTGCTTTTTGAACGGCGGGCAACTGGGTTGTGGTAAGCCGGAGAGACTACAGCATCGCCGAAATCGGAAAAAATGCTGAAATGACGAAGCAATATGAAGTTCAGGAAAATATGGATGTGGTTATTCCACCTTATGCCTCCTCCCGAATCCGGACAGGCTGTACGGTAGAAGTCTGGTAGGGTGGTGCCACGTGCAAGAAATACTGCTGGATCATTGGTAATCGACTGTTTAATAATATATTTTTCAAAAAATAATGCCAGCGCTTGGAGTTTGTCACCAATCCCCTTGGTTTCGCCTTTTAACCACTCCACGGCAAAGACACGCCAAGCTTCAAGCTGCGGATATTCACGAGCGACCCAACCGAGCATAATGTCAGTATTCCGTGTCACTCCCATGATTTTACCTGCCTGCCGCTCAGAGCGTTCAGGTAAAGCTTTCAATGATTTTTTTATCACACTTATTTTTCCTTACTCATTCAATTCAAGAACTCCCTGCGTAAGGAACTCTCGTATAGCTGCGTTACCGGCCACCTGACGCAGGCGCTCTGCGCCGGCTTGAAGCTCGACCAGCGCTTCTTGCATGCTTGCTTGGGTGTAGACCTCCTGGCTCTCCAGGGAGGCGTGGTGCATGAAGCGGCGGATTAGTATCTTGTCGATGCCGGCATATTTCAGTCGCCTTCCGTAGGCGTGGCGGTGACCATGCGGCGTGGTCCCGAACGCCTTGCCCACCGTCAGTCCGATACGCCTGCACGCTGCCGCATGGGCCTTGTTGTATTGCGCCAGGCTGTACTGTGCACCAATCGGTTCTCGCCGCAGATTGATGAAGGCGAACGGATGCGTGCGGTCGATGTAGGCCACTTGTTCGAGGTAGCGGTACCACAGTTGCAGAAAGAGTTCGCCATATTCAGGCTGGAACCAATAAGCCCGCTTGTAGTAGGCGGCGTCATGCATCCCGCCTTTCCAACCAGCCCCCTTGCTATCCATCAATTCCGTGCGAGGCACCAGGCCGTATTGTTCGGCAAGGTAATTGGCCCGGTTACCCTTCTTCGGCCTGCCCAATGCATCGCGCCAATCCTCAGGGGCTGCCCCATAGGTCGGATGATGAATCAGCACCATCGCCTTGTTGTCACTGCCGGGATCGGGGAACACGTCGCAGATATACAGGTGGAAAGGCTCTGATTCCCGGAAGCCTGCTCCATGAAGCAGCAGAGTAATGAGCATATTGCGATAGTCGTAACGACCGTCGACCTTGAAGCCCTTGAACAAAAGCTCCATGAACCGTTCCTCTGGAAAGGCTGGCGGCTCTCCCTTTTCGACCCTCGGCAGGCGTAGCGCCCTCAAGCGATGCCCCTGTGCTGTCGGAGTGGCGTTGGCCGCCCAGGCGTAACCTAGGAATGCTCGGTTTCTCCGATACTGATAGGCGGCCTCATCGGTCATGCGGTCATAGGCTCCGCCAGCATAACGGGGATTGAGTTTCGCTGCGGCTGGGCGCAGTTCGCTGAGCCAGTCGAAGAAGTCGGTGAGATGGGTAACGATGTGTTGAGCGTCTTGTGCGGAACGGATCGGCCAGCACAGACCACTAGGATCAAGCCCAGTTTCGCGATCGAAGGTTCCGGTATAGAGCCGCTGTGCGAAGTTCTGGAACAGGCAATACGTCACAGACTCAGCCGGATTGCTCTGCAGGTATTCAAGGAACATCCGCACCGAGCGGGCGACCTTGCCCATCCAGGTCAGACTGCGGTCGTGAGTGCGTGCCAGAAAATAGTCTAAGAGTGGCTCTAGGATTCCGGAAGGAGTGAGCAGCGCGGGTATCTCGGTGTAGACCCCGGTCGCATCGGTATACACCCGTGCTTTGACGGTGACAAACATGAGCTTGGCTCCTTAACTGTTCAGCCAGAACGCTCTGAAGTTATCTTCCGCCCGCTCTTGCCCATTCATAGTTTTCTTCATCGAATACATACGATGAAGAAAAAGGGTATAGATTCTATTCGTATGTGTTAAAAAAAACCCCCCTGCGTGAGGGGTGTTCGGGGAAATTGCTAATTTTTGAGCCTAACTATGTATCCCTAGTTGGGGGGAATAACTTCGGGAGGCGGCTTTTTTCATTGTCGTAGGGTGATAGGCCGGACGGGGCGGAAGGGGGGGCAAGTGCCCAGCAAAAAGCCGCCCCGGAGGGCGGCTGGTCGGCAGCGGCGAGGACGCGGCTCAGCGAGCCGGCACCGCCTGGGAGGCCGGGGCCGATGCGGCTGGCTTGGCCGGAGCGACACTGCCTACCGGCGCGGAAGCGGCCGCCGGTTTGGCGACTTCGCCGGCCGGCGCCGAAGCACCGTTGCCGCCGGTTGGCGCGACCAGTTCGTCGATGTTCATGTCGTTGACGTCGTCGCCGACCTTCGGCGGCGCCACGCCGATCTGCTTGGCACGCAACTGCATGAAGCCGTCGCGGATGTAGCTGTAGCGGTCGACGGCGGCCACGTTGAGCGTCTCGTCGAGGTCGAGCAGTTTCTCGCGGGCGCTGACGCCGTAGACGCCCCAGAAGATGTACGGGCCGCCCTCGACGTTCTGATAGACCAGGTGTTCCGGGCCGCGCACCGCCAGCATGCCGACCGTGCCGGTGCCGTCGCGCACCGTCGATGGGCCGAAGAACGGCATCACGAAATAGTTGCTGTTCTTCCAGCCCCAGCTGGCGAAGGTGTCGCCGAGCGAGGTCTTGTTGTTCTTCAGGCCGGCCGGATCGGCGATATCGAGCAGGCCGCCGAGGCCGAAGGTGCTGTTCAGCGCCACGCGCATGATGTCGTTCAGCGTGTCTTCGACGTGGCCGCGCAGCAGGTTGTTAGCGGCGCTGTAGACGTCGCGGAAGTTATCGAAGAAGTTGCTGATCCCGGTACGGACCGGCTGCGGGGTGATGAAGCGGTAGCCTTGCGCTGCCGGCTTGAGCACGGCGCGGTCGAGGTGGTCGTTGAACGAGTACATCGCGCGGTTGTACGACTCGTACGGGTCCTGCGGATTGCTCGGGTGGCCGGTGGCACAGCCGGCGAGCAGCAGGGCGGTCGCGGCGGTCAGCGTGCGGATCGGGCTGTTCATGCGCGGGCTCCGGCGGGTGGGGGGAACAGCTCGTCGAGCGCGTACAGTTCGAGCAGGCCGAGCAGGCCGTTCGGCCAACCGGTGACGGTCAGTTGGTGGCCGGCCGCCTCGGCGGCGCGGCGCGCCTGCAGCAGTAGCGCCAGCGCCGCCGAATCGGCATCGGCGACGCGCGACAGGTCGAGCGTCAGCGGGGCTTGGCTGGCCAGCTCGGCCAGCGGTGCGGCCAGCGCGCCGGCGCTATCCATCGTCAGCGCGCCGTCGAGCGCGGCCTGTCCGGCGGCGGTGACCTGCAGCATCAGGCGTTGCCTTTGGCCGTGACCGCGGCGTTCTTGTCCTTCAACAGCTTGATCAGGCCGTCGACGCCGTTCTTGTTGATCTCGTCGTTGAACTGGTTGCGGTATACCGTCACCAGGCTCGCGCCCTCGACGCTGACGTTATAGATCTTCCAACCCTGTGTGGTCTTGTACAGGGTGTAGTCGATGCTCACCGGCTTCTTGTCGCTGCGGTTTGGCAAGGTCACTTCCGACTTCACCGTCGCCTCGCGGCCGTTGTTGGCGAGGATCGGGTTCGGCTTCACGTCGACCTGGGTGCCCTTGTAGCGGGTCATCGTCGTAGTGTAGATGCGTACCAGCAGGGTCTGGAATTCCTGCGCCAGCACCTGTTGCTGCTCCGGGGTGGCGCTGCGCCAGCCGCGGCCGACCGCCAGCGCGGTCATGCGCTGAAAGTCGAACTGTGGTATGGCCAGCGCTTCGACCTGCTGGCGGATCTGGCGGGTGTTCTTGCCGTTGTCCTGCTGGAGCAGGTCGAGCACCTGGCGGGCGCCGTCGCGGATGGTTTCCACCGGCGAATCGCTGGCGGCAAAGGCGCTGCTGCTGACGAGCAGCATCAGCGCACAGAGGGAGGAGAGGAGTCGTTTCATCATCATCGTTCAGTCAGTCCAATAGGGTTTACAGGGCAATCGCGCGGTTTTACTCGTTGAATGATCGGTGGCTCAGGGCTGGGCCGGCGTCTTGCCCGCCGATCCGTTGTCGCCCTTCTCGGCAACGCCGGTCATGAACTTGCCGATCAGCTGTTCCAGCACCAGCGCCGATGAGGTCAGCGTGATCTTGTCGCCCGGCTGCAGCGGGTCCGGGTCGCCGCCTTCGGTCAGGCCGATGTACTGCTCGCCGAGCAGGCCGGCGGTGAGGATCTCGGCGCTGACGTCGCGGCTGAACTGGTACTGCTTGTTGATGGCGAGGACTACCTTGGCCTGGTAGGTCTTGGGGTCGAGCTGGATCGCGCTGACCCGGCCGACCAGCACGCCGGCAGACTTGACCGGCGCTTTCACCTTCAGGCCGCCGATATTGTCGAAGTTGGCCGAAACCGAGTAGGTCTGCTCGCTGCTTTGCGGCGTCAGGTTGGCGACCTTCAGCGACAGGAAGACCACGGCGGCGATGCCGATGGCGACGAAGAGGCCGACCCACAGGTCGATGGTGGAGCGTTTCATTCAGACGGTTCCTAGAACATGAAGGCGGTGAGCACGAAGTCGAGCGCCAGAATCACCAGCGCCGACGTTACCACGGTGCGGGTGGTGGCCGACGAGACGCCGGCCGCGGTCGGGGTGGCGTCGTAGCCCTCGAACACGGCGATCAGCGTCACGGCGACGCCGAACACCAGGCTCTTGATCAGGCCGTTGATCACGTCGGAGTGCAGGTCGACGTTGGCCTGCATCTGTGACCAGAAGGTGCCGGAATCGAGGCCGATCATCACCACGCCGACCAGGTAGCCGCCGAAGATGCCCATCACGTTGAACAGCGCGGCGAGCACCGGCATCGACACGACCCCGGCCCAGAAGCGCGGCGCGACCACCCGGGCGATCGGGTTGACCGCCATCACGCTCATCGCGTCGAGCTGCTCGGTCGCCTTCATCAGGCCGATCTCGGCGGTCATCGCCGAGCCCGAGCGGCTGGCGAACAGCAGCGCCGCCAGCACCGGGCCGAGCTCGCGCAGCAGCGACAGCGCGACCAAGGCACCCAAGGCGTCGGCCGAGCCGAAGCGCGACAACGTGGTGTAGCCCTGCAGGCCGAGCACCATGCCGACGAACAGGCCGGACACGCTGATGATGATCAGCGACAGCACGCCGGCGAAGTACACCTCGCGGATGGTCATCTGCAGGCGCAGCAGGCTCTGGCCGGAGTTCATCACGATCGCCACCAGGAAGCGGCTGGCGAAGCCGAGCCGCCAGATCGCGTCGATCGTCAGCTGGCCGAGTTTGCGAAACGGGGAAGCAAGGGTCTCAAGCATTCATCGGGCTCCCGCGCCGAGGTCGTCGGCCAGGCTGGAGCCGGCCGGGTAGGCAAAGTGCACCGGGCCTTCCGGGTTGCCGTGGACGAACTGGTGCAGCCACGGCGAATCGCTGTTGCGCACCGCCTCGGGGGTGCCTTCGGCGGCGATCTCGCCGTGCGCGACGAAGTAGACGTAGTCGACGAGATCGAGCGACTTGTGCACGTCGTGCGTCACCATCACCGCAGTGGTGTCGAGCGCCTGATTCAGGCGCTTGATCAGGTGCGCGATTACGCCGAGCGAGATCGGGTCGAGGCCGGTGAACGGTTCGTCGTACAGCATCAGCTCCGGGTCGAGCGCGATCGCCCGCGCCAGCGCGACGCGGCGCGCCATGCCGCCGGACAGCTCGGCCGGCATCAGCGTCTGGGTGCCCCTGAGGCCGACCGCCGACAGTTTCAGCGTCACCAGGTCGCGGATCATCGCCTCGGGCAGCTTGGTGTGCTCGCGTAGCGGAAACGCGACGTTGTCGGCCACCGAGAGGTCGGTGAACAGCGCGCCGAACTGGAACAGCATGCCCATCTTGCGGCGGTGCGCGTACAGCTCGCGGGTGGTCATCGTGACGACGTTCTTGCCGTCCACCCACACCTCGCCCGATTTCGGGCGCACCTGGCCGGAAATCAGTCGCAAGAGCGTGGTCTTGCCGCTGCCGCTGCCGCCCATGATGGCGACCAGCGCGCCGCGCGGCACGCTCAGGTTGATGTTGCTCAGGATCAGCCGCTCGCCGTAGCCGAAGCTGACGTTCCTGAGTTCGATGTACGGGTCGTGGGACACTTTGGCCTATCGCAGTGGAAAAAGGTGGCGGGAGCCTGCTATCGGCTGCCCGCTGGCTATAGTTTATCGTTTCCGGGGCAGGCACGCCAAATGACGATGGCTTGGCATTGTAGCGTTATTGTAACGTAGGGTAACAAAGTTGGCGTTTAAGATCGACCGTTCGGTCTAGTTTGGGTGGGCTCCGCTCAGCGTTTCAGCGCCATGCCGATCGACGCCGGCGCGGTCGGCACGAAGCCGTATTGCGCGTAGAGCGCGTGCGCCGGGCCGTCGGCGATCAGGCTGACATAGGCGCTCTCGGGGGCATTGGCGTGCAGCCAGTCGACCAGCGCGGCGACGATGCGCTTGCCGAGGCCCCGGCCCTGGTGTGCCGGGTCGCCCGCGATGTCGACCAGCTGGTAGAAGCAGCCGCCGTCGCCGATCACCCGGCCCATGCCGACCACCCGGCCCTGCCGTTCGATGCGCACGCCGAACAGTGTGGCCGGCAGGCCGCGTACGGCCGCCTCGGCACTCTTGGGCGACAGGCCGGCGGCGACGCGCAAGCGGCGGTAGTCGTCGACGCCGGGCGGGGCGGGGATCAGCGTGTAGTCATCGTGCATGGCAACGCTCCGGTCTAGGCTTCGGCCAACCTTGCCATAAAAAACGCCCGCGCGGTGGCGGGCGTGCTGGGTCGAACGAGGCGGACGGGGTCAGATGCCGCGCAGCAGCTCGTTGATGCTGGTCTTGGCGCGGGTCTTGGCGTCGACTTTCTTGACGATCACCGCGCAGTACAGGCTGTACTTGCCGTCGGCCGACGGCAGGTTGCCCGATACCACTACCGAACCGGCCGGGATGCGGCCGTAGCTGACTTCGCCGGTTTCGCGGTCGTAGATCTTGGTCGACTGGCCGATGTAGACGCCCATCGAGATCACCGAGCCTTCTTCGACGATCACGCCTTCGACGACTTCCGAACGGGCGCCGATGAAGCAGTTGTCTTCGATGATGGTCGGGTTGGCCTGTAGCGGCTCGAGCACGCCGCCGATGCCGACGCCGCCGGACAGGTGCACATTCTTGCCGATCTGCGCGCAGCTGCCGACGGTCGCCCAGGTGTCGACCATGGTGCCTTCATCGACATACGCGCCGATGTTGACGTACGACGGCATCAGCACGGTGTTCTTGGCAACGAACGAACCCTTGCGCGCCACCGCGCCCGGCACCACGCGGAAGCCGGCGGCCTGGAACTGTTCCTGGCTCCAGTCGGCGAACTTGGTGTCGACCTTGTCGAAGTAGCGCGACACGCCGTCGTTGGCGACCGCGTTGTCGCGGATGCGGAACGACAGCAGCACGGCCTTCTTCAGCCACTGGTGGGTGACCCATTCGCCGGCGATCTTCTCGGCGACGCGCAGGCGGCCGGCGTCGAGTTCGGCGATCACGCTGTCGACGGCGGTCTTGATCTCGGCCGAAACGGTGGCCGGGGTGATGTCGGCGCGTTGTTCGAACGCGGTCTCGATCAGGCTCTGGTACTGATGCATGGTGGTGTCCTTGTATGAGATTAGATTGATCGGGTCTTGATGGATTGTCGGACGCTATTCTACCGCAGTGCGGCGAGCCGTTTGGCCGCTTCGACGCAGTCGGCGAGCGGCGCGACCAGCGCCAGGCGCACATAGCCCGCGCCCGGGTTGACGCCGTGCGCGTCGCGGGCGAGGAAGCTGCCGGGCAACACCGTCACATTCGCCTCGGCGAAGGCGCGGCGCGCGAACGCCTGGTCGTCGCCGCCGGGCACGCGGGCCCACAGGTAGAACGACGCGTCCGGCGCGGCGAAGTCGAGCACCGGCGCCAGGATCGGCATCACCGCGGCGAACTTCTCGGCGTACTGGCGGCGGTTGTCCTCGACGTGCGCCTCGTCGCGCCAGGCGGCGGCGCTGGCTGCCTGCACCACCGGGTTCATCGCGCAGCCGTGGTAGGTGCGGTATAGCAGAAACTGTTTCAACAGCGCGGCGTCGCCGGCGACGAAGCCGGAACGCAGGCCGGGCACGTTGGAGCGCTTCGACAGGCTGGTGAACATCACCAGGCGCTCGAAGCCGCGGCCGAGCTTGGCCGCCGCCTCGAGCCCCCCCAGCGGCGCCTGGCCGAAGTGGATCTCCGAATAGCACTCGTCCGAGGCGATGGTGAAGCCGTACTGGTCCGACAGCGCGAACAGCGCGCGCCAGTCGGCTAGCGACATCACCGCGCCGGTCGGGTTGCCCGGGCTGCAGACGAACACCAGCTGGGTGCGCCGCCAGACGCTGTCCGGCACCGCCGCCCAGTCGGGCTGGAAGCGGTTCTCGGCCAGGCAGTTGACGTAGTACGGCTCGGCGCCGGCGAGCAAGGCCGCGCCCTCGTAGATCTGATAGAACGGGTTCGGCGAGATCACCAGCGGCGCTTCGCCGCCACGGCTCGGGTCGATCAGCGCCTGGGTGAACGCGAACAGCGCCTCGCGCGAGCCGTTCACCGGCAGGATTTCCGTGTCCGGGTCGGCCGATACGCCGTAGCGGCGCTCGAGCCAGTGCGCACAGGCGGCGCGCAGTTCGGCGCTGCCGAGCGTGCTAGGATACGCGGCCAAGCCGGCCAGCGAGCCGGTCAGCGCCTCGGTCACCACCGTCGGGGTGGCGTGTTTCGGTTCGCCGATCTGCAGCGCGATCGGTTTCAAGTCCGCCGGCGGCGTGACGCCGGCCAACAGGGCGCGCAGCCGCTCGAACGGGTAGGGCTGCAGTTGGGTCAGATGCGGGTTCACAGCACGGGGCTCCGAGTGAGTCGCGGGGGCGGGTCGCGGTCGCAAAACTTCAATAGTAAGAAACTGAGATGTCTCCTGTAAAACATAAACTCTTTGCGATGCTGTGCGTGCTGACCAGCGCGATGGTGTGGGGCTTCATCTGGTACCCGTTCCGCGCGATGCACGAGATGGGCGTCAGCAACTTCGCCACCTCGATGCTGGTGTACCTGTTCGCCGCCGCGGCCGGGCTGACGCTGTTCTTCAAGGTATTCCGCCGCGAGTTCCGTTTCATGCCGGTGCTGATCCCGCTGACGCTGGCGTTCGGCTGGTGCAACTTCAGCTATACCTGGTCGGTCACCGAGGGCGAGGTGATGCGGGTGCTGCTGCTGTTCTACCTGTCGCCGTTGTGGACGGTGTTCTTCTCCTGGGTGATGTTGAAGGAGCGGCTGACCCGCACCGGCTGGGGCGTGGTGGCGCTGTCCTTGCTCGGCTGCGTGGTGATCCTCTACAAGCCGGGAGCGATCGGCCACGACGCGCCGCTGTCGCACGGCTACGAGTGGCTGGCGCTGTCCGGGGGGCTGACGTTCGCGTTCGGCAACGTGCTGTCGCGCAAGGCCCGCGCGTTGCCGGTGGCGGCGAAGAGCGCGTGCATCTGGTTCGGCGTCGCCGGCATGGGCTTCGTCGCGCTGGTCAGCCGCGGCCAGCTCGGCGAAGTCGCCACGATGCCGGCGATAGCCTGGGTGCTGATCGTGGCGATGGCCGCATCGCTGCTCGCCACCAGCGTGATCTCGCAGTACGGCCTGACGATCCTGCCGGTGACGCAGGCGATGACCTTGATGCTGATGGAGCTGGTGTTCGCCGCGGTGTCGGCGTACCTGCTGGCCGGCGAGGTGATGAAGGCCAACGAATGGCTCGGCGGTGCGCTGATCGTCGGCGCCAGCCTGATGTCGGGCAAGATGACGCGCAAGCCGGCCGCCGCGACGCCGCAGCCGCAGGCGGCCTGATCGGGCGCTTGGCGCGGCCGGCTAGGCTAACGCGCCGCGGCAGGAATAAACGAAGGGCCTCCTCGGAGGCCCTTCGTCATGTGGCAGGGGGGGTTATTCGTCCCACGGCCACCATTCAGGCAGCGGTTGCAGCCGGTCTTCCGGGTAGCCGGCGGTCAGGCAGTCGGCCAGCCGGTCGGGGCGGGCGACGCCGTGTTCGGCCAACCAGGCATCCAGCGCCGCGGCGCGCTCGTCGCGCCCGATCAGCCGATACAGCAGCGCCCAGTCCTCGGCGCTGCACCACGGCAGCTCATCGGCCAACTCGATCGCGTCGGCGTCGAACGGCCAGAGGAACACGCCGCGTTCCAGGCGAATCGCCAGTTCGGCGATCAGGTCGACGGTCAGGCCGCTGTCGGTCTCGAAGCGGGCGAAATAGCGGGTGGCGTAGTCCGGGGGCGGTTCGGGCGTGACGTCGCGGCCGTGTTCGGCCAAGGCCTGGCGCACGGCGGCAAAGTCGGCCGCGGTGGTGACGAGATCGAGGTCGCGCGGCGCGGCCTCGAGGCCCAGGCGGTGCAGCAGCGTGCTGCCGCCGATCGCCCAGGTCTTGTCCGCCAACAGCGGCGCGAGTTCATGGGCGAAGGCGAGCGGGGCGGTCAGGGTCATGGGTGGCTTCCGTAGACACGAGCAGGGCGCCGATCAGTAATGCGGCGGGATTTCATCGCGCAGCGAGCCGCCGCTGCTCGGGTCGTCCGGCTGGCTGTTGCGGAACTGCTGGTAGAGCACGCGCAGCTGCTGCTGCAGCAGGTCGATCTGCTGCTGCTGGCGGGCGACGGTCAGGTTCAGCGCGTCGAGCAGGTCGTCCTGCAGCGCGACTTTGGTTTCGAGTTCGACCAGGCGGGATTCCATCTTGCCTCCTTGGGCGAGCGGCCACGACGGCGGCCGAGAGTACGGGATTCCGTTAATTTTACGCGAGTGGCGCGCTGACAGCATCATCGCGGCGATCCACCGGCCACCGTCAACGGCCGCTTGCAATGCAGGAAGGCCGGGATCATCGTGTCGCGGATGTGGTCGGGTTGGCCGTGCCGGGGCTGGGAAAGGCGGGCATGGGCAGTCGCTTTGGCCGGGCCGATTCGTGGGGTCTGTCATAATGACGCCTTGCTAACCGGAGCCTGCCCATGACCCAGCGCCGCCCGCTCGACAGCCTCGCCACCCTGCGCCTGTTCCGGCTGATCGCCGAGCAGGGCAGCTTCAGCCGCGCCGCCGAGCGGCTGGAGCTCAGCTCCGGCGCGGCCAGCAAGCAGATCAGCGCGCTGGAAGGCGCGCTCGGCGTGCGGCTCTTGCAGCGCTCCACCCGCCGACTCAGCCTGACCGAGGCCGGCCGGCTCTACTACCGCCACTGCGTCAAGGCGCTCGACGAGCTGGAGTTGGCCGAACAGGCGCTGCAGGCGCTCGGCGACACGCCGCGCGGCCGGCTGCGCGTGGCGGTGCCGATCGCGTTCGGCCAGCTGTTCCTGCAGCAGCACCTGCCGGCGTTCCTGCGCGCCTACCCGGAGGTGGCGCTCGACCTAGTGCTCAGCGACCACCATGTCGACCTGGTCGAGGACGGCTTCGACCTGGCGCTCAGGATCAGCAGCGGCCTGCCCGATTCGCGTCTGGTGGCGCGCACCATCGGGCCGCTCGGCCGGGCGCTGGTGGCGAGCCCCAGCTATCTCGCCGGCGCCGGGCCGCTCGAGCACCCGAGCGACCTCGGCCAGCACCACGCGCTGATCCACACCTTGAGCGGCAGCTACGCCGAGTGGTCGTTCCGGCGCGGCGCCGAGTCGATCAGCGTGCCGGTGCGCGGCCGGCTGTCGGTGAACAGCAGCATGCTGCTGCGCTCCAGCCTGCTCGACGGCATCGGCCTGACCTTGACGCCGACGCTGGTGGTGCAGGACCTGCTCGCCGACGGCCGCCTGCTCGAGGTGCTGCCCGACTGGGCGCCGAAGGGCCTGAAGCTGTTCGCTCTGCTGCCGTCCAACCGCGCGGTGGCGCCGAAGGCCGCCGTCTTCATCGACTTCCTGGCCGGCCTGACCCTGCCGTGATTGTTGCCGTGGCGGAAGGGGCGTTCTTCCGCCGCCCGGCTTATTCCGGATGCTGCGGCATCCGATACTGGTCGCGTCATCTGAATAGGAGTCGCGCCATGTCATCCCTCGTCCTGTCCCGCACCCCCTGGCTGGCCCGTGCCGGCCAGAGCCCGCTGGCGCTGTTGCTCGGCACCGGCAGCCTGCTAGGCATCGGCCTGCCGGTCGCCAAGCTCGGCACCTCCGCCGGCATCGCGCCGCTCGGTTACGCGTTCTGGTCCTCGCTGGTCGCGGGCTCGCTGCTCTTCACGCTCGGCCGGCTGCCGCCGGGCCGGGGCATCGAGCTGACGCGCTACAGCGTGCTGATGGGCGGCATCAGCCTGCTGCCCAACTGCCTGACCTATCTGGCGATCCCACACTTGGGCACCGGCTACGCGTCGCTGCTCTACACCCTGCCGACGCTGTTCACCTGGCTGATGGCGCTGGCGATCGGCTGGGAGAAACTGAGCGCGCGCCGGGCGCTGGCGGTCGCGTTCGGCATGGCCGGGGCGGCGCTGGTGTTGGCACCACGGCTGCGGCTGGCCGCGCCGGCCGAGTTCGGCTGGCTGCTGGTGGCGCTGGGTTCGCCGCTGCTGCTGGCGCTGTGCAATCTGCTCAGAAAGCGCTACCTGCCGCAGGGCATCGACAACGCGATGCTGGCGGGCAGCCAGCTGCTGGCCGGCGCGCTGACGCTGCTGCCGTGGCTGCTGGTGAACGGGGGACTCGCGGTGCCGCAGGCCGGGATGGGCTGGCTGGCCGTGCAGGTGGGGCTGTCGGTGCTGGCCAGCCTGCTGTACTTCCAGCTGCAGAAACTGTCCAGCCCGGTGTTTCTCAGCCAGCTCGGCTACGTGATCATGCTCAGCGGCCTGGCCGGCGGGGCGCTGCTGTTCGGCGACTGGCCGGCACCGGCGATGCTGCTCGGCGTGCCGCTGCTGTACGTCGGCGCGCGGCTGCTGGCGCGCGGCTAGCGACGCCCCAAAACCCTCCCGGCGTTGTTGCCCGGCCTTGCCGTACTACTTGTACTGTCTGCGGCCGGGCGCCTAGCCGGGATCGCTACGCTGGATTTTTGGGCGTCTCTTGGGGGACTGTGCTTGCAGAGGTGAAACGCCGCCGGCCCGGGCGGGTGCGGCGGCGTTGGCTGGTGTGGTGCAGCTCAGGAGCCGATGTCTTCCAGGCTGAACATCTCGCTCTGGTCATTGTACGAGAAGATCTCGGCGTAGCGGCCCCAGCTGATCACCGTGTCGAGGGTTTCTTCCTCGTCGATTTCGCTCAGGTACTTTTCCAAGCGGTCCTCGAACACGTCGCGCGGCACGCTCTGGCCCTCGTTCTGCAGCAGCGTGTCGTGGATCAGCCGCGCTAGCGGCACCTGCCTGAGCAGGTGCTCGGCGAACAGCTGCTTGCGCTCCTGGGTGTCGTACTCGGCAAAGGCGCGGCCGGCCGGGGTCAGGGTGATGTCGCCCTCGCTCATGTCGGCAAACTGCAGGTGGTGGAGGATCTCCGCCACCGGGAACAGGTCGTCGACCTCCAGGTGCAGGGTGCGGGCGATTTCCGGCAGGTCGGCCTTGCCCTTGTACGGTTCGGCCAACAGCGTTTCGGCCAGACCCGCCATCAGGTTGGTCGACACCGGCGGGAGGTGGCTGCCTTCCTCCAGCGACGGCTTGGTCACCGCGGTCGGCACCGGGCGGGTGGTCATCCGCGCGTAGATGTCGTCGACCAACTGGCGGAACGCCGGGTCGAGGCGGTTGCGCGGGTGGGCGAACGGCACCTTGATCTCGGCGATCACCCGGCCCGGGTTGGACGACAGCACCAGGATGCGGTCGCACATGAACACCGCCTCCTCGATATTGTGGGTGACGATCAACACCGACTCGATCGGCAGCTTGCCGTCGTTCCACAGGTCCAGCAGGTCGGTGCGCAGCGTCTCGGCGGTCAACACGTCGAGCGCCGAGAACGGCTCGTCCATCAACAGCAGCGTCGGGTCGACCACCAGCGCGCGGGCGAAGCCGACCCGCTGGCGCATCCCGCCGGACAGCTCGCGCGGGTAGGCGTTTTCGAAGCCGTCCAGACCGATCAGGTCGATCGCGGCGAGCGCACGGCGACGGCGCTCTTCGGCGTTGACGCCGAGTGCCTCCAGGCCGGCCTCGACGTTTTCCAGCACGGTCAGCCACGGGAACAGCGCGAAGGTCTGGAACACCATCGCGACGCCCTTGGCCGGGCCGTCGACCGGCGCGCTGCAGTAGTCGACCTTGCCACCGGTCGGGCGGATCAGCCCGGCGATGATGCGCAAGAGCGTCGATTTGCCCGAGCCGGAGCGGCCCAACAGGCCGACGATCTCGCCCTGGTGCAGGGCCAGGTTGACGCCGTCGAGCACCAAGAGTTCTTCCTGCGCCTTGTTGAAGCCGCAGCGTACGTCCCGGACAGACAGGATTTCGCGATGGTTGATCATGATGGCCAGATTCCTTTATCTCAGTGCAGGCGCAGGCGGTTTTCGGCGTAGGCGTACATCGGGCGCCATAACAGCCGGTTGAACAGCACCACGAACAGCGACATCACGGTGATACCGAGGATGATGTGCGGAAAGTCGGCGGCGGCGGTGGTCTGGGCGATATAGGCGCCCAGACCGTGCGCGCTGACGTGGGTCTTACCCCAGGATACCGCCTCGGAGACGATGCTGGCGTTCCAGGCGCCGCCCGACGCGGTGATCGCGCCGGTGATGTAGTAGGGGAAGATGCCCGGCAGCATCACCTTCTTCCACCACTGCCAGCCGCGGATGTGGAAGTTGGCCGCCACCTCGCGAAAGTCGTTCGGGAAGGCGGTGGTGCCGGCGATCACGTTGAACAGGATGTACCACTGCGTGCCGAGCACGATCAGCGGACTCAGCCACAGGTCCGGGTTGGCGTCGAAGCGGACGATGCCGAGCACGAAGATCGGGAACAGCAGGTTGGCCGGGAAGGCGGCGAGAAACTGCGCCAGCGGCTGGATCTTTTCGGCCAACTTCGGGCGCAGCCCGATCAGCACCCCGAGCGGTACCCAGATCACCGAGGCGAGCAGCACCGTCAGCAGCACGCGCAACATGGTGATCAGCCCCAGGCCGAGTACGTGGCCGACTTCGGCGAGCGTCACCGTGGTGCTGGCAAAGCTGCCCACCCGCCACAGCAGGTAGCCGGTGCCGGCCACGACCAGTGCGTTCCATAGCCAGTCGACCCGGCCGGTGTTGACCTTGGGTGCGAACGGCAGCGCCAGCGTGCGCTGCTGCAGACGCAGCGGGTGGCGGGTCACCGCCAGCACGAGTGCGCTCAGTGGTGCCAGCAGCTGCTGCAGCAGCCGGGTGCGGCGGATCAGGTCCAAGAGCCAGGATTGCGGCTCCGACTGCGAGGCAGTGTCCTCGAGCCGGAACTTGTCGGCCCAGGCGACCAAGGGGCGGAACAGCAACTGGTCGTAGGCGAGGATCACCAGCGTCATGCCGACGATCAGCCAGGCGATCGCGGCGAGGTTCTGTTCGGCGATCGCCTGCGCGAGGTAGGCGCCCATGCCGGGCAGCGTGATGGTGTTGTTGCCGACGGTGATCGCCTCGGTCGCGACCACGAAGAACCAGCCACCGGACATGCTCATCATCATGTTCCAGATCAGCCCGGGCAGCGCGAACGGCACCTCGAGCTTCCAGAATTTCTGCCAGGGGGTCAGGTGGAAGCTGCGCGACACCTCGTTCAGGTCGTGCGGGGTGGTCTTCAGCGACTGGTAGAAGCTGAACGCCATGTTCCACGCCTGGCTGGTGAAGATCGCGAAGATCGCCGCGCATTCGGCGCCGAGCACCTGGCCGGGGAACAGCGCCAGGAAAAACGTCACCGTGAACGAGATGTAACCGAGCACCGGCACCGATTGCAGGATGTCGAGCATCGGCACCAGCACCTTCTCGGCGCGGCGGCTCTTGGCGGCCAGGGTGGCGTAGACCAGCGTGAACGCGAGCGAGGCGATCATCGCCGCCAGCATGCGCAGCGTGGTGCGCATCGCGTACTCGGGCAGCCGCGCCGGGTCGAGCGAGATCGGCTCGGCCTTCAGCGCGGACAGCGGCGCCATGGTCTGGTGGTACTCGGTGCTGCCGATCGCGATCAGGCACAGGATCAGCGGGAAGGCGATCGCGTCCCAGCGGTTGGGGGTCAGGCGTCGTGCCGAGTCGTGAATGAACGGGGGCAGGGCGATTTTCATCTTGTTGTCCGACGCGGGTGCCCGGCTTGTGCCCGGGGCGGGTTGTCAGTGGGCGGCATGCTTGTGCCACGATAACGCGTTGGCTTGACGGCAGGATGACGCCTCGCCGTCGGCCCGGATGATAACGGCGTGCGGGTAAAAATGCCGTCAAGAAATGTAACGGTTTATTACCCCTGATTGCCGCGCAGCGCCTTGACGCTGTAGATGTCGAAACGGGTGCTCTTGCCGATCTGCTCGCCGCTCGGTTTTACGCCTTCGATCGGCGCGCCGAGGCGCGGCCGTTTCACCACCACGCGGGTCTTGGCCGTGGTGATCGCCGCCACGAGCAGCGCGCTGCTGTCGAGGTCGTCGCCGATCACCGACTGGAACGCGGTCATGTCCTTCTTCGCCGCGGCGCTCTTGCCGGTGTCCGGGAACATCGGGTCGACGAACACCACGTCCGGGCGCTCGGCTTCGGTCAGGTTCGATAACCAATTGATCGCGTCGGCATGCACCAGGGTCATCCGCGCGGCGATGGCCATCGTGTCCGGGTGGCCGCTGGCGCGGTCGAGCGCGTCGGCGACCAGCGCCGCCGCCACCGGCGAGCGTTCGACCAGGGTCACGCTGCAGCCGAGCGTGGCCAGCACGAAGGCGTCGCGCCCGAGGCCGGCGGTGGCGTCGACCACCCGCGGCAGCGCCTCGCTGCCCTTCAGGCCGATCGCCTTCGCCACCGGCTGGCCGCGTCCGCCGCCCTGCTCGCGACGATGGCGGGCGGCGCCGGCGACGAACTCGGCGAATACCGCGCCGTGCTGGCCGGTGGTGACCAGCTCCAGCCGCTCCGGACCCAGTTCCAGCCAGTAGCCCTCGGTCGGGCGACGGGTTACCAGCGGCAGCGCGAAGCGTTCGGCCAACTGTTGGGCGGTGTGGCGGCGCGCCGGTTCGGCGCAGTAGATAGCTGTGGTCATCAGGCGGTTCCGGTTGCGTTGCCGCGACGATACGGCAGGACGGCCGACGCGACAACCGCCGGCGCGCTCGACGCCTTGCCTGCATTTGGCATAAAACGGAGCGATGCGTATTCCCTTTGCCCTGCCGGCGCTGGTCGCCGGACTCGCGCTGCCGTTTTTCCTCGCCGAGCTGCCCGACTGGCGACCCGTGCTCGCCGGCGCCGCCGGCCTGTGGCTGGCCGGCCGGCTGCTGCCGGGTTGGCGGCGGGTGTTCGGCGTCGCGTTGCTGTTGCTGATCGGCGTGGCCTGGAGCAGCTGGCGCGCCGAACACAGCTTGGCCGAACAATTGTCGCCCGCCTGGGAGGGCAAGCCGATGAGCCTGGTCGCGGTGGTGCGCGACCTGCCCGACCCGGGCGAATTCGGCACCCGGCTGCGCGTCGAGGTCGAGCGGGTGCTGACCCCGGGCGCGACGCTGCCGAGCCAACTGTTGCTGACCGACTACCGCAACGAAGACTGGCCGCCCGGCAGTCGCTGGCGCTTGACCCTGGCGCCGAAGCGGCCGACCGGCCCGGCCAACCGCTACGGTTTCGACGCCGAGGCGTGGTATTGGTCGGAGGGCATCGGCGCGACCGGCTCGGTGCGCAAGGGGCGGCTGGCCGACGGCGAAGTCAACGACGCCCGCGCCACACTCGACCGCTTGCGCGCCGCCTTGCTCGCCCGCATCGATGCGGCGGTCGCCGAGCCGCGCGCGGCGGCGCTGCTCGGCGCGCTGACCGTCGGCGCGCAGGGGCGGATCGCCGCCACCGACTGGCAGGCGTTCCGGCTGCTCGGCCTGACGCACCTGGTGAGCATCTCCGGTTTGCACGTGACGCTGTTCGCCTGTGATGAACATTGCTATTCGCATATGGGTATAGAAAAATGAGGATGAGACATATGTATGTGGGGATGTGGACTTGGAAAACATCAAGCACGATCACCTGGACTTCAGCGGATACTGGCGTGTTCGTTGGTTTGGTAGTCTCGTAAGCGACTCCCCTCATCCAAAAACCAATTACATTCATACCCTCCTCGATAAAATCCCAGGTCCTGGACTTGAAGGTACTTGGGATTACAGGCCAGTCTTAAATAAGCCTGCTTCTGTCATTCTCCCTATCGCAGAAACTCCGCATATCTATATCAATGCTGTCTTGAAGGATGGGCGTGTACAGCGCAATGGCAATGACCTATTAGGTAACGAGATACACACGATCATCAGAGTGAATTTCGATGAGAGGTTCATGAGCGTTATTCACCGCTTTCAACATGATGAGAGCGATCGGCCATATGTTCCTTATGAAGGAAGCCGGCTAGTTGAAAGTATTGAAGAACTGCGCGCTCATGAAAATAAAGGGCCAGGTGACTTGTTGTTGCCTGGGGTCTATCCAGGTATGGCTGGGTTTCTAGTATTGTTTGAAGATCAAAAAGCAGGGTTTAAGTATGTCGTGCCTTGCTATGAAATATTTAGATTTTTCTATGCGGTATCTAGCCGTTTGGCAGAGGCGACAGTGCGCGGAGATTTTTTGGACTATCATCACTTAATGTGGTGCAAAAATAGAACCGTTTTTAAGGGTAAACAGGCTTTTGTTTATCTTAGAAAGGCGATGTTGGATGCGGACGTGCGTCACTTGGCTAGGTTTGCTTCTGAGCCCTATGCATTATTGCAAGCCTCTAGAATTAGAAATGAAATAACTCGATGGAGTATTCAAGGGGTGGGTCGTTTGTTGCGAGCGTTGCCTCCTATTCGAGGAGAGTCAAACCTTTCTGTTGTATATACCGAAACATCATCCGCTGTGCGAGTTATTACCCGTATTCTATCTTGCGATTGGTCGCCCGCTTTTGATGAAATAACCTACACTCGAGAAAACAGTGGAGAGAAGGGAGAAAACACCCCTTCTCCTGATGCGCCGGAGGTGACTTGGCCTCCTAGGCCTCGCATATGCGAGGGAGCTATTGGAGGGAGTGATTCTGTCTCCCTTAGTAAGCAACCGATGTCAAAGTGGTTGCCTCCTAAAGTCATGGGAGAAAAGGCTTTGGATGGTCGATTTCCAGGTCTGTCAGAAGTAAAATTAATAAAAGCCAAGAAAATTGATCAAAAAATGGTATCGGGAAGGCCAATATGTGTGGCTGTCGATGCTAGTGGTAGCACACTTTCCACTGTTGATGGGGTTAGTTCTGGGGTTTTAATTCAGGAAGCGGTTATAGCTAGCCTCGAAGAGATGGCGGCTATTAATGATGTAAGTGATGTCGATCCTGACGAAGTGGATCCCCATTTATTTGATGAGAGTTTTAAGGAAAAGGGAGTAGATAAGGTAATCGAGCCGACTCTTATCCGAATGATACGAATGTTTCATGCGGCAGATGGAAAGGATGTTTCTTCAAGGTTTATTAATGTTTTTAATCAGGTGGTAAAGGTAGAAGAGGAGCAGATTGGCGTTTTTCCCGTTGTTGTCGATGGAAGGGAAAGACCGTGGTGTTGGATTGACAGAAAGACTAAGAAGCGACGATTGGTAGTTGTAGTCGAACTCAATTTAGAGGGTAGGGTTCGGTATATTCTTGATCCACAACAGCGTAAAAGTGGTGAATCGTCTGCTCTTATATTGTGGGCCGATGATGAAACTGAGATGAGCCCAGAATTGATTAAAAATGCGCTGCTTCACTGCGCAGTAATAGGAAAACTTAACCTGTTCGCATTCTGTGAAGCACACGGACTACATTGGAGGCGCCGACCACACCGTGGTGTTGAAGGCTCAAGTGGAGCAGCAAAACGTTTCATGGAAGGGGCTTTTCGTGCACGACCATCTGCAGTGGCTGGTCAAACAACAAGGGACAGCTGAGTTCGCTGATTTGTCTTGTAAGCTTGTTTTAGGTTCAGTGGCACTGAGTGATTGCAATTCTAGAATAAACTAGATCTCAAGTTGAGTATTTATTCTCGTTTTAACGGTTGATTTGGATGTTTTTCATAATTTATTTGACGTCACTGACGTGGTTCCAAAAAAAGCAATTAACACCGGAAAGGCATTAATTGCTTTTAAAGGTGTGAGTGAGACTATCTAAAGAAGAATCGCTTTAGCCAAGACCTGAGAGTATGGTTGATGATTCCAACTCCATAGAGGATTAAGCTCTCGATATATGTCCTGCGCTAATTGATCAACTTCTTTAAAAAGCTGGATGGTCGCAGTTAATTTTTCTTTCTTATCATAAATCAAACGAGATCCATCCGGCACTCTAAGAGAGTTGCGATATTTGTCGTTCTCAATAATGTACTTTAGGTGAAGACGTGCTCGGTCTACCAATAATAGATCGACCAAATAGGGTATAGTAAGCTCTTCCCTTGTCATGTGCCAAGAAATTGCTGCAATATCATAACTAGAGAGGTTGATATCGTTTGCCGAGTCATAGCGCAAATTTTTA
Organism: Crenobacter sp. CS_VA4; assembly: GCF_055597485.1. Taxonomy (NCBI): domain Bacteria; kingdom Pseudomonadati; phylum Pseudomonadota; class Betaproteobacteria; order Neisseriales; family Neisseriaceae; genus Crenobacter; species Crenobacter sp. CS_VA4. The sequence goes on along the minus strand of NZ_JBVMAE010000023.1, from coordinate 21,171 downwards.
AGTAAACGAATAACTTTACGTAATGCCCCTCCCGTTATGATGCACTTGTCTTTAATTGTTTCAATGTGCATGAACGGCCGGTTGTTCAACCGCGTTCCTGCATGGCTATCTAGAACATAAATTTCACGATAGCGTTTGTCATTGGTTTGTTTCCAGGCCACGGTATCGTGCCAATGTGATGGAACAACATCAACCATTCGTGAAAGAGAGCCACCTGAAAGGGTAATTGATTTACTTCCGGATGAATCAACTTTGGCGGCATAGTAGCGGCGCTCCAAAATGTTGATGGATTCCTTTCGTAAATCTTGAAGTTCTTCCGTTGCAGACTTTCCCTTGTAGTCAGAATAGGAGTATTGTCTGCTTGCCTCAGCATCAACGGTTATAAATCCATCGTGTAGTACAAGGAGGTCAATATCACTATTGCCACGAACATGCACATCAAGTGGCACTGAGCCTTGATACTCAAAGATGGCAGGAATATTGGCCGCGATTAAACCTTCTGAAAGGCGGTCCCGAACTCGGTTTCCTTCTGCATAGGTGTTCTGAGTGTACTCGTCATCGACACGTTGCATCGCGCCGAGTGCATATTTAACCGCTTCCGGTTGCTGGATTGAAGTAAATCTCTCTGATTTACGAAGTGTAGTGGATGCAGTTATTGAATCGAATGCACCACTTTTTGTATAGAGGCCCTGGCGACGATCACGCAGGCGCTGAATTTTTTCTGAATAGTTCATTTTGCCCCCTGAGCAATTTTAGTCAGTACCATATGGCCAAACGTATAGCGGCCCATTGAATTGAAATAATGACCCTCTGCACTTTCGCGTGAGGCATCAAAGATTAGCTCACAAAAACCTTGGTGCTTTTGTAGCTCTACCTGACCTGCTCGCGGATGATTTTGATAGCTATAGGAAAGTTTACTTCCGCCATCATGTGTTAGCAGAAGGGAGGCTGTTTCACTGGAGGAACCCGATTGAGCAGTTTTAAGCTCGACAGCTATGCGGTCCCATTTTTGAGAAATTATCAACTCTCCTTGCCAATCGAAGCGCGTGGAACCATCCTCGTTTAATGTGGCACCTTGGATTTTCCAGCGGCCACTGAGGTTTGGAATGTGGAGCACTCGATCCAGTAGGCGCCAACCGTAGCTGTTGAAGCCCCAATAAAGTACAAGGTAGGCGAGCCCTGTTGACAGGGTAAAGGTGGCAAGTGCGCCCTGGATCGATGTTGTCAGGTAGGGAGTTTGACTTAGCAAAGAAATGCCGTGCGTAACCAGGGGGGCGAGGATAACGGCCGCAGCACCGAGCCAGCGTCCTATTGCTGAGCGCTTATGGCCGATAATTGCATATTCGTGTGGTGTCATTTTTTACCCCCCATAATTTTTCTAGATTATGGCGAAGGGGTAAGAGTTCAAGAGGAGATTGTTGAGGGGGAAGAGGTGCCGGATTGTCACCCCGCCGGAACGCATCCTTGATGCCTAGATGTGGGCGCGCGAGTCAGGTGTACGTGACGGAGTAAAAGAAAGCCAGTGCTAGCTGGAAAGTTACCAAAGGCTGGCCGAACCGGAATGGCAATATCATTGGCCCTGCTGTTCATCACGGCTGTTACAGTGCGACCGATGATACAGACGCACCCGATGCCCGTAAGAGGCTCGCCAAGCGTCCTGACTGCGACTTGGGAGCGGCGATCACTAGCAGCCGCTGGGCGCGCGAGGCTCCGACATAGATCTTGCGCGCCTCCTCGCTGTTGTCGGCGGGGCTGCCGGTGCTCAGATAGTCGAGGATTCCCTTCGCCGTGCGTGACGACATCACCACGCATACCGCCGGAAATTCCTTGCCCTTCACGCTATGAATGGTGCGGGCGCAATGCCCGCTTGGCGGGGCGAAGGAGAGTGCCTTCGCCAGGTCAGCGTTGCGGCGGAGCAGCTGATTAATAGAACGGCCGTCGCCTGGTAGGAACGGGGCGAGCAGGCTGCGCGCATGGTCAAGCCAAGCGTCGGCCGTTGCGAAACGCATGGGGTCGTAGCGAAGCGCGTCGACCAAACCGAGCGCCTGCGGCCGCCATGAGTTCGGCTCGATGTCTGCGTCCAAGATATGCTGATGATATGTCTTGTCGTCAATGTGGCCTTCGAGCTCAAGCATGATTTTGTGGACCGCTTCGAGCGCTTCCTTCCTGCCTGCGAGCTCGAACGAAAAATGATAGTTACTAATCGCGACCGCCAGCCGGTAGCTCAGATTCTTAATGCCGTTGCCAGCGGGATGGCCTAGTGCGTTAGCACTACCGAGACGCGTCGCGGCCACGACCGGGCATTCGCGGGGATCAAGTCTGAGTGCTTCAGTCAGCTCGTGGAACTTTACCCCGACGCTGGCGGGTACGCTGTTGCCTGGGTAGGCCAAGATATAAACAGGAATTGGCTCGTCACGATAATCTCCAAGCGCCTCGTCGGTGATCGTGCGCAGGTCAGGTGCACGCAGTGCCACGATCGCCTTGGTGATATGCCGGCTCGACCGAAAATTGCCGGTCATTGGCAATTGCTCATCTCGTGTGAAGCTCTGGCCGAAGGCGAAGAGCTGTTCAGTCACGCCTCCGCGAAAGCCATAGATCGATTGGTGAGGGTCGCAGATTACTTTCACCGGAATATGGGCGGCGCGAAACCAGTTGATGATTTCAAGGTCTGTCGGATTGCAGTCCTGTGCCTCGTCTACGATCAGCTCCTGGAAGCGGGCTGCGAACGCGCGTGCCAATACAGGCGAGGAGACAGGGTCACACAGTCTGGCGAGTGCAATCTCACGGGCGTCATCGAAGTCCAGCTCGCCCTGTTCCAAGAAGCGAGTACGGATGTTGCGTGCGATGGTTTCGTATGCGTTAACGCGGCCCTGAAAGCCTAGTCGCTGGAGTGCCGCAGGAATCGCGTCACCCGTCGTGCGATCGAAGCATTTAAGTGGAAGTGCTTGAGCCGCAGCATAAGGCTGGATAGTGCGATCCCCCTTGTCTTGAATCAGGCGGGGCCGTGTCGTGCAGCCAGGCGCGCCGAATGGTGCGATCAGGAACTGCCAAAGGAAGCTATCAAATGTTCCGATGAAGTGGGGAAAGGCCGGCGTTTCGAGCACCCCTTCCCGGCGCAACCGCGCTTCCAGCTCGGATACGGCGGCTCGCGTGAAAGATAGGAAGGCAATGCCGCGCCCCGTCGAGCAATCGGCTAAGAGTTTTCGTGCCCGCTCCACCAGCACGCGAGTCTTACCAGCACCGGGGCAGGCAGAGACAAAAGCAGGACCGACATGGCCGATGATGCGGGCCTGCTCGTTCGTTGGTGCGAAGAGTTTGGCGTTCATTCAACTAGTGCATCGATCGCGCGCTTGAGGTAAGCGGGCACGATGAATGGCTGGCCATCATTGATCGCGTCAGCAAGAAGCTGGGCGAAGTCACCTTTGCGGGTCGACTCAAACAGCTTCTGTATCGCACGTGCTTGGGCGTCGCCGATCTCGGCGACGGCCGCGTTCCATTTGGCTTCGGAATGTGGGTGAAGTTGAAGATAGACGGTCTTCAGCAAGGCCTCGTTACCTGCGCGGACAAGCTCGGTCTCCAGCGAATATTGATTGATCACCACCTCGAGTAGTCCTGCTGCGCCGATTTTGGCTGCGATAGTTTCCAGTTTCGTCTTGCGCTGCGCGCCTGGGAGGGCCTTTCCCTCGGCTAGGTTGCCGCTATCGCCGTCAGTGAGCACCACCATGCGATCAGCAATGCGAACCTCGTTGAAAGGGGTCAGGAGTAGCTTCGCATAAGGCTCGAAGTCAACGCCATCGATCGGTACGAAGACAGCAGAGCGGAATAGCCGCAGCTTCTCAGGCTCATCTTTGAGCACGAGCTTCTTGGCTATGACGGGCAGGAGTAGCGCTTCCGCAATACCCTCGGCCAAGAGCACGCGCCCGCCGAACAAGAAAGCGGACTTGGTGACATCGAGATAGCGGTCAATCTTTCGGCGCTCGATCGGATCGAGCGCGAGCGAAGCCAGTGGAATACACCGTGTCTCACGCCGCGGTCGGGACTCGGCTGCAGCCACATCGACCTTGATGGCCCCAGCGGGCTCGACAGGTGCGGTCTCCTCCGGCAGGAAGGACCGGAAGAACACCAGTTTCTTGCTTTCTACCCATGCCGAAAGGTTGGGCGAATGGGTAGCGACGATGATCTGCAACTGACCTGCGGGCCCTTTATGGCCCGGCTTTGGTTGCCGTGACTTCTCTGCCTGTTCCTCGAGAAAGTTGAGCACGGCGGCCTGGAGTTGTGGATGGAGATGCGCCTCGGGCTCCTCGACCAGAAAAATGGTCAGATCGGCATCATTGACCTTTTCCAGCTCGACCGCGATCGTCGCCATGTATAGCAAGTTGGCATAACCATGCCCTGAGTAGCGCAGATCCTCGGGTTCTATGCCATGGTCTGCGAGCTTGAATCGCAGGTCACGCGCGATATCAATCAGCTTCTCATCATTGGCAAAGCCCAGTGACGCGGCCTGTCGGCGCACGCCGGAGGTGAGTGCGCTGAGGCCGACCTCAACGGCGCCTCCAACCTTTCCAAGGATTTCCGTTGAGTCATCGCGTCTCAGTGCCTGCGCTAGAGTCTCCGGATCCTCGCCGTCGAGGAAGTGATTCAAGAGTGCATAAATGCGGGTTGGATTGCCTGAGGCTAGCGCGCGCTTAGCGTCGCGGAGAGGTGGTAGGTAGACGTGCCGAACCATGTCATGACAGCCCGGTTCAGGAGAGCCTTGCTGCTGGCCTCCCCATAAGACCGGCCGCACTGGAAAGCGTCCGCTGCTTTCGTCATAGCGTAGCCCGAAGATGCAGCCCGTGATCGCGTGATCGGTCGCTGCCGAGATTAAGCGTCCTTGCTGCGGGGGCTCAGATCGTCGAAGCGGGCGATAAGTTCAAACTGGCGCTTGACGCTGCCAAATCGAATGTCTGTCGTCTCGCAATAAAGTTCGCGCCGACCACTCAGAGGCATTGTCAAAAGCCGAATGGCGTCGATCGCGTTGCTCTTACCGCCGTTATTCTCTCCAACGAAGATGGTGAGATCGCTACATAGGGGGATGTCAATTTGCTCGAACGAGCGGAAATTGTTGAGCGTCAATGTCTTCAGATACATCGTTTCTCCGGACCGATCCGATTTTTCTTCGCGTTCTGGTTGATCACTGTCAATGATCAGTCGTTTGCGGCTTTGGTATCAGCGACTCGGTGATGTCCTACCGACCGGGTGCAGGTTCAAGCTTAATGACCTGGCGCCACTGGTGCAATCCAGTTTACTAAGTAGCAAGTGTCGGGACGGGGATGTTCATCGCACGTGTGGTAGGGCTGCCCTCAGTGGCTGGCGAGCAAAGCAATGAGAGCATCACCACTACTTCCACTGGGCTTCATCGGATTTTGGCTCAAGGTTTTGCTTGATCTTGGCTTGTTGCTTAGTGGGCATCACATACCTGTAACGCTTTGTTCTCCACCATTTTTCACGGGGCAACGCTTCTTGCCACTTCAGGCAGATCTACCAATGACGCACGTAAACATAGCTTTATTAATTTCGGTATATTAACAACATCAACTTAAATACTTTCTAATTTCTTTTTTAAGCAATTTTGAAGAGAGGTCTACGAGACGCCCGGAGGACGCCTACAGGACATTTGTGGAATATGTCTTGGAGCCGCCGTTTTCATGCTCTCAGAATGATTGTCAACGGCTTGGAATTGTAGAAAAATGATTGAACATTGCTACATGAGAATGGAGAAGGGGCCATGATATCTATATCAGTGCTTTTGATGTCAGTTTGAGGGAAATGCCTGCCAATAAGCGCTCCTCATGTTCAATAGTCAAATCGCTCTGTGGTCTTGGGGCATTTCTATAGAGCCTAGTCTTTGTTAGGCCATCGGATTTCAATATTTCAAGCCTGTTTAACCGATATAAGTCGGCTGGGCATCTATTAATCATTCAATGTAAAGAGTATGAAATGGGCACTATTGATTCATATAAGAAAATCAAGCAACTCGTAGAAAAGGTGCCACCATTAATTGCAAAGTTAATCCCGGGTTATCTAGAGGAAGTTTGGGGTCGTGGATATCAGAATGGTTATGATGCCGGGAATAAGAAGGGGGAGAAGAAAGGTAAGGAGGACGGTTACAGCGATGGATATGAGAAAGGTGAGTCAGCAGGTGAAATAAAAGGGAGTCTAGCAGGATTTGAGAGAGGGTTAGAAGAGGGTAAAAATGTTTGGGTAATTGAGGATCGTCGAAAACCTGGTGCTCCAAAAGGGATAGATCAGTCTATATATGGGCCAGGGCGGTTTGAAATTACAGATGAAATGAAAGCTGCTATGCGCCATCAGGTTGCATTAGCAGTAGAGAATAAGCTCGTTGAGCCACCGACAGATGCGCAATGGAAAATGATCTTTGCTGATAATCCAGCCACATGCGTGATTGCGGGAGCTGGGTCTGGCAAATCAACTACGTTGGTTTTGCGAGTTGCATTTATGTTGGCTCATTTGAACGTTACACGTGAGGAAATTACAGTCGTATCGTTTACTACTGCGTCGTGTGAAGAGTTACGGCATTCTCTTATTTCGGTATTGGCTCATTGGCGCATCAAGTTGTCAGACAATGATGCCAAAGCATTAGTTAGGACATTTCACTCAGCGTTGTATCGTGTGGCTAAAAGAGTTTTTCCAGGGGCAGTATTTTTTGAAAACGTAGGACGGAAAAAGAAGAATGTGTTAGTGGCAGGCGGAAATAATGAAGAGGATGATGACGAAGAAGTAGAGAATATATTTTCTTCAGTTAAACTGAACGGAGAACAGCTTAGTCACGTAAAAGATGCTTATATTGATCTCTTTGGGAAAGACCCAGTTTTTCGCCAGCATGTCACGGCAATGCTAGAGCTGGAGTGCGCTCGTAATTTGGCGGAAAATAACCCGGAATTAGATTATAAGCAGTTTGCTATGACCCGTGCGGGGAAGAGAGATTTCCAATTAGTTAAAAAAATTAACGATGCGCTGAAGGAGAATGGGCTTTGGCCAAAAGAAGATATAATTGAGGGCCCAGTAGAAGCTTTTCGAGTTGATGGAGTTGTATTTTTTGCGAATGGCCGGGTAAAAAATTCTGGGATGCCAATATTCATTGGCGGCTTTGCTGGTGAGGATAGTTTATTTAATAAAGAGGAAGAGGTTTTTAATGAAGATGGCGGGGATGCATTTGGGGTGTATCAGTGCTTGAAAATGAAGAAGAACATCGTAGAAAGATATATGGGTGGTAGGAGTATTTATATCAATAGCAGGGCTGCTATTGGTCGGCTTGATTGGCGGTCAAAATACCTAGATAAGATGGTAAATGGAGTTTTGCCGGAGGCTCCAGTTTTTGACGTATTTTTAGATGGTGAAGTGAGCCCCTCATCAATCTTCGAAGCACTGTTTTCCCAGGCTGGATTTATCGAAAATATGGGAATGGAAGTCTCAGAAGCAATTGAGAAAATAGATGCTTTTCGTAGCAAATGCTTGGAGTATTACTTTTGCCATGCCATTACTCGGTATTGGAAGTATTTTAACGCCTATCTTGATGGCATGAAGATAATGACATTCAATCGTGCCTTTTTATTGTTATCTAATGGATGCGGAGAAAAAGCTAAAGCGCCAGACGTTGCTCTTCTGGAACCATTCCGACATCTTCTTATAGATGAATTTCAAGATATATCGCCGCAAATTGTCAATTGGTTGATTAGCTGTCAACGTTCGATCGTTGAGAAAGAAGAGAAAGGTAAGCTGGTCAGTATCATGGCGATAGGTGACGATTGGCAATCTATCTATGGATGGCGAGGTAGTGCTCCAGACTTTTTTATAGAATTTGATGACCATTTCCCTGTTCATTCCGAAATTAAGAAGGCAGAAAAATGCTTAATGATGGAGAATTTTAGATCCATTGGCGAGGTGGTTACTCATGGGGAGATAGTTTTGGGTCCAGTGAAGAACAAAACCCAAAAAAATTCTGTTATTACGCGTAAGACCCATGACGGTGATCATGGTGTGATACTAAATGAGTGTGAGGATTATTCGGATCAACGATTGCAGAAAATTGCTGATACGGTCATGGAACAGTATAAATTTGCATGTGGGTTAGAAAAGCCACACAAAAACAAAGTGATAGTCATGAGTAGGTCTAATGATGTAATTGATAAGGTTGAGGAGTTAATTGGCGATGTGCCAGGGATAGTATTCTATACTTATCATCGATCTAAGGGGCTGCAGGGCGAGGTGGCTGTCATGATAGAGGATTGCGGGTATGATAAAACGCATAAATTAAGAAATAGGGTATATGCAGCAACAGGCCTTTTTAAGAAAGGATATGACTATGATCAAGCGCAGACTGATGAGGCAATGAGATTGGCCTATGTAGGAATAACGCGTGGCAAGAGGCGTGTTTTCTGGTTTGTCGATGCGATTAGAGATAAGGGCGCAGCGCAAGTTCTTCGGCGCTCGCTCCGCTAGACTGTGACGTTTGTAGTGCGCCACCCTCATTTATAGTCGGATGTGGTAGCTTGATTGTGTATGTTCCAATATAGGGTCTATCCTTGGTCGCTGGGTCTCGGCCAAGGATGGCTTTCCATTCCTCAAGATCCTCTATTCTGTGGAAGTAACGAATGGCAGACTCTAGAGCGCATCCGGTTTCTGTATGGAATCTACGAGCGGCATCCCGGTGATCCCAGTCTAAGAGCTCTGAAGTTTTCGTTGTCCATTTCCTCTTTAAATTCTTAACAAGTAATCGAAGTAGATTTTTAGTTGTTTTTCTTCTGCTTGTTGCTGAAGATGTAGTTTCACTTTTCATGGTTAACTTATTGCCTGAATAGATGTTATTGATATTATTTTTGTTTGCAACGGGTTGTGATTGAGTGCGCTGCTTGTGTAAACCAATATGGGTAGCTCTCATGAGCGTCAGCAAGATCGATTAGGCGAAGGTTGGCCGTGTGACAATGTTCGATGAAATGTTCTGGCCAATTATTTAATAGTTCGTGAACTAATTCTAGAAGACGATACCGGTCATTGTGTCGTAACTCTTCAAATCGCGGTTTTAAGCTGCTTCTATGTTTTGGGGAGAAATTAGTGCTTTTTAGAGATTTAAGTATCGCGTCACGAAGTCGATGTCCCCCTCTATTGGAGGAAAGAGTGCGAAGAATTGGATGTAGGCCATTGAAAAAAAGGATAGGATAAGCTGGATGAGTATTCCCCAGGAGCGGCTTATTATTAATCATGACATCTTGTAGGGACTGTTGAAAGCTGAGTAGCGACGCTGATGCTATACGCAAGGGGCTATGTCGATCTCTCTTCCGATAATCGCCTGCGCAGCGTGGGCAAGTTACAGTTGGGAGGGTCTCAGGCAGTATTCTCGCTGTGAAGTCGGCCTCATGAAACGTCACGGGACCATGACATTGAGGGCAGGCATCTCTCAAATATGTCCGATGTTTTATGCAGGCAACAACAAATGATAGACGCCATTGACGGCGAAAATAGGGCATTGCATCTTCAGCCAAACAGAGTGCGCAATATTGTTGCCCGTGCAATTTCCAAGTTTGCCCTCTGCTTCCGATTGGAAGAATCCACTTCCAGCTTCCTAACAGTTGACACTTCTCAAAGAGCACTCCTTCGTAACTACGGAAGGTCGTCTCCAATACCCTATCAATGGGAGTTATGGTTTTTTTAGCTAAAGAGCTTATGAGCTCCTCACTACCTCCGCGATCTAAGTCAAGATGCCACGGGTTCCGTTTCATCCCAAGTTGCTGCAACCTAAACCTAGTTAGGTGCTGACCATTTCCCCATGCAAGGCGAACAAACCATGAAGACAACAATTCATCAGGTAATGGTTTGAATCTGACAAGTAGTACGTCATGAGAAAGGTGATTAACCAACACGGCGTCTCCGGTCAGATGGCGCGACCCAACCAAACTCGTCAAGAGCAGGTCTTGTGAGCCAATCTCCCAAAATTTGCTCAGTGCCGGAACGAATTGCGCGCTCTGCAAGGCGTCGCAGTAGCGTAAGCATGTCGCCAATTAGACCTTCGCCTGCAAGGAGTAGACGGTCAGGTATATCTTTGTCGCAAAGGTGTGATTCTTCTTTCAGTCCGAGTAAGGGCTCAAATGTCTTCAATAATCTTAAAAACTCGACGTTCAATTCCCAGCGATGTAGATAGACTGGCTCGAAGCGGTTGGCTAACTGGGGGTCGGAGCTAAGCGCACGCTGAGCTTCAATGGTGCCAGCTACTACGATTGGAATTCTGAGCTCATTGCCTAGGTAACGAATGGCGTTCAAAACGCGCTGTTGCTTAGAAATATTGCCGGCCAGGATGTTGTGAAAGTCATCCAGTAGTAGCATCTTTGTTTCTAAAGAGCGAAACAGGATTTTTATCCGCCTAAGCATGGAGTCGGGGTGCTCACGCGCAGGACCATCTACCGCTAGTTCTTGGAGGATTGCTCGGTAGAGGCGCCCTTCATTGGGCTCTGGTGGCGTTTGAACTAATAGTGTGGGAACCGAGGCCTTTTCCGAGTTTGGATCAGAACTTGGTAGATGATTCTTAAAAAAGTGGTTTAATAGAGTTGATTTGCCATTGTTTGAATCACCAATAATAGCTAAGTTGGGCATTCGATGAGTCTGTGGGTGGTTTAGCAGCGATTCGAGCTGCTGCCGAATATTGATAGCACGGGTATAGCCAATCCATTTCAAATTGTAGAGTGCGCGAATCCGTGCGTCGTTATCCAAGCTCATATCCGCCCTATCGTTCATAAGTCTTCCACGTCATCAAATGGAGCTAGCTCATCCGTTGATGGTAGCGAGGCACGGCTGGGAGCATTGAGTGGTTCTGCGGGGCTGGCGGGCTGATTGGTAGAGGTCGTGCGCACCGTTGGAGCTGTCGCAGCTGGTATCAGTGTGACGCCTAAACGTTTAAGGCGTTGTTGCTCCTTTTTCTTACGTTGGGTCAAATTTGAGGCGATATCCTCAATTCGGCGCATTTCTTCAAGGGCACTAAAAATGACGTTTTCGTCTTCCGCAGCCTTGCCCTGGCGAGCCAAGTATTTTTCGACTGCCTGCAGTTCCCAAAGCGTGATTGCCGGGTTGCTAGGGTTACGATAGGGGATAGGAAAATAACGTTTTAGCTTGGGGTCGAAGAAGTAGATAGTGCTGATATCACGTGGGTCACGCCGAAAAAGAAACTTGCGCTTTCTGCTTTTTGCCCCATTCTCTCGTGCGCCAATCCAGCATTGTAAAACATCCGAATAGTAATTTATGTTGTCGGCTTGGATCCCGTAAGGCTGGACCGTGCGTTCCAGTAGGGGGAGGAAGTCGAGGCGAAATTTCTCCATATCAGAGATGACCTGCAGGTAGCCAATCCCGGGTTGGGTCTCATCGCCTAATACTCCTTTTCTGAACTTCACGATGGGAGGCATGCCAATTCCTTCATGCTTTCCATGGTGATATACACCAAGGATCAGGTTGGCTAGCCATGTCTCAAATTCGGACAAAGTCATGGTTGCCTTGCCACTGGAGTCGTAATCTCCCCTGTCTTTCGTGTTTGAAAAGGTTGTTCCCTCCAGTCCATGAATTTCTTGTGCCAGTGTTCCCATCAGTCTCTCAATGTGTGCGCCATACTGTGGCTTGCGCAATTTTCGAAATTGAAGCGTTATCAAGTGTTCCTGGCAGGCCTGAAGAAGGGACTTCCCATGGAATTCTTTAGCATTATCGAGATGGATGACTCTGGGGCGCCCCATGCAGGGCCATGGATGAGATATATTTAACTGATGCAGCAATGATTTTTTCGATAGAACTGCATTGGTTATGCAGATGCCTGTGCCGAGTGTTCCTGGGGTGTTGAAGGAAACATACCAACCAACCACCATGCGACTGAAGGTGTCGATGGCTAGTGTGATCCATGGGCGTCCGATTGCGATGCGATGTATGTCATCAACCAAGATGAGATCAATCAAGGTATGGTCGATTTGGATTACATCGTAGGGTGTTTTCCCTTCAGGGAAGTTTCCTTCGATGGGCTGAAAGGCGCGAGCGGCCTCGGTACCATGCCGTCGATAAGCACGAACCTCGGGAGCAAACTGATTGACTCGATTACGGAACGTATTGAGATGTGGGCATTCGATATCTAGGCGCCGGCATATACCCCTAAGAACACGGTAACACTTGCGAATGGACGTGTTCTCGCGTTTCAAGTAGTGCTTCACGATGACATGCTCGATTAGCTGTTCTTGGCGCTCATCAAGCTTGCGGATGCCTGAGTCACTACGAGGGGGGCGGATTAGTGCGGAAACGGTCCAGGTCTCGCGGAATCGTTTAGCCCATCGGTAGAGGGTAGACAGTGTTGTGTCGTGTTTAAGTGCAATCGTTTGGGAGATCTCGGTGGTTTTATTTTTGGTGGTTAGGAGCTCGTGGACTGCTTCATAGCGTCGAATGGCCTCATCCCATGATTCTTCCGAAAGCGTTGCTAAGTCCGGTGCCTGATCCGTGGGATAGAGTGGAACAATGTCCTCCAAAGCTAGAACGACCTCTTGTCGGCTATTCAAGTTCAACGCCAATACCGAATCGAGGCTGATGAGGCGCCGAATAACATGGCGGATACCTTTAGCTTCCACTACGCAGCCTGGGCCGATTTCTCTATGAATTAGGGGCTGAAACTGTACCGTATTACTTTTATCAACACTCAACGCCTATCTCCTTCAGACTCTGGGATCCAAATGGGCGAGTTCATGGTAAGTGGACGAGACAGGTCGACACCAATGGCACATTGATTAACCAAAAACCAAATCCAAGGCAAAAGTTCTGCTTGTTCATCAGGATGGGAAGAAATCTTGGCCAAAATGTCGCGAGGCGTGGTCTTGCGTAATTGGTACAGCGCATCCTTTAGGATATTCTGGTGATTCTGCGACTCTGCTGTTAATGGCATGGCAGAACTGAAGCGCAACAGGAACCGAGCATTCTCGAGGTATGGAGTCTGGATTTCTTGTTCGGTCACAATCCGGAAGCGATATCCCATCATTCGGGTCCAGGCGATCGCAGCTTTGAAACGCGGCTTGAGATCCGCCCAATCTAGCTTTAAGAGGTTGCGTGGCTTCACCTCAAAGAGGGTGGGTACCAAGGTTGGATCTTGGATGACAAGCCACGGTTGATACCTAACTACTATGTCTGGTGTGTAGCGCCGCTCCGTACCATTTGAGGTGTCCCAGCGAATCGTTATAGGCTGAGCTGCGTAACTTTTGACGCGTTGATCAAACTCCTGAAGCGTCATGAAGTCCCGTTCAAGGAGGGATTCGAAGGGCTGGCTTACTGATGACTTGCTGGTGGGGAAGTGCCCCAGATTTTTAACCGGACTCATGCGTTCCTGACGGACCGGATGCTCTGTATCCATGCTGCCCAGTGGGGGCAGCCATTTCCGAGTGCTAGAAGGGCGCTTCATAAATTCTCCATCAGCAAGTTGCTTTGTACAGACTAGCAATTACTGATGTTTTTCACATCGCCAGCCTGGTGGCCGGCCTGCTGCGGCTGGTGTTGCGGCTGCGGCCGCCGCGCCGGATTGCTCCGCGGCTGGTGATCGCGCTGGCGGGGCTCGCGGCGGCGCTCGGCTACGCGCTGTTGGCCGGCTGGTCGGTGCCGACCCAGCGCACCTTCTATATGCTGGCCGCCGCGGTCTCGATGCTGCTGCTGCGCCGCGCGCTCGGCCCGTTCCGGATCTGGTGGAGCGCGCTGGCGCTGGTGTTGCTGGCCGACCCGTTCGCGGTGCTGGCGCCGGGGGTGTGGTTGTCGTTCGGCCTGGTCGCGGCGCTGATGGCGGTCAGCGTCGGCCGGCGCCGTCGCGCCGGACGCTGGCAGGAGGCGTTTCGCGGCCAGTGGGCGGCGCTGGTGATGTCGCTGCTGCCGCTGGCGCTGTTCTTCAACGGCGTGCCGCTGGTGTCGCCGCTCGCCAACGCGCTGGCGATCCCGTATGTATCGTCGCTGCTCACCCCGCTGGCGCTGGTGGCGGTGTTCATCCCGTGGGACGGGCCGCTGCGGCTGGCCGGTTGGCTCGCCGACGGTTTCTACTGGGCGGTCGACCTGTCGCTGCCGTACGCACCGCTCTGGGCGCAGCCGGGGGTGCCGTGGCCGGTGGCGGTACTGGCGTTCGTGGGCTCCTTGTGGCTGATCGCGCCGCGCGGCGTGCCCGGGCGGCTGGGCGGGGCGCTGCTGGTGCTGCCCTTGCTGCTGTATCGGCCGCCACCACCGGCGCCGGGCCAGCTGCGCGCGACGCTGATCGACGTCGGCCAGGGCCTGTCGATGCTGGTCGAAACCAGCAGCCATACGCTGCTCTATGACACCGGAGCGGGAGATGCCGGCCGCATCGTGCTGCCGCAGCTGACTGGCTTGGGGGTGAAACGGCTCGACGTACTGCTGCTGTCGCACCACGACAACGACCACGACGGCGGCGCCGCGAGCCTGTTGGCCGCCATGCCGGTCGACACCCTGCTCGCCGGCCAGCCGGAAAGCCTGCCCGACGCGCACCCGGCCGCGCAGGCCTGCCAGGCCAATCAGAGCTGGGCGTGGGACGGTGTGCGCTTCGACGTGCTGGCGCCGCGCGAAGGCGATGTCATTGCTGAGGACAACGCCGCCAGCTGCGTGCTGCGCATCGCCACAGCGCGCCAGGCGCTGCTGCTGCCCGGCGACCTGCCGGGGCGCCAGGAGCAGGCGTTGGCCGAACGCTACGGCTCCGCGTTGCAGAGCACGGTCCTGGTCGCGTCGCACCACGGCAGTCGTTACTCGTCGGGTGCCGACTGGCTGGCGACGGTGGCGCCGCGCCACGTGCTGCTCAGCGCCGGCTACCGCAACCGTTACCACCACCCGCACCCGGACACGCTGGCGCGGGTCGCCGACAGTGGCGCTGTGGCATGGCGTAGCGACTGGCAGGGCGAGCTGACGCTAGAGGTGGGTGATACGGTGGCGATCAGCGGCTGGCGCGAGCAGTCGCCGCGGTTCTGGCGGCGCCGGCCGGGCTCGGACGGTCGTTTGGGTGAAGATGGGGAGTGAGTATCGGGGCGGTAAGCTAAAACGGCGGCCACAGGCCGCCGTCGTTTAGGCGTGATCTTGCCTAGTCAGGCGTGGCCGGCGCCCAACTGGCGATACAGCGCCTCGAACTCCAGCGTCAGCTTGTGGCGCGGGTCGAACCACGGCAAGGGGCTGGCCGCCTCGTGCGATTCGCGGATCCGCACCGAGCTCGACAGCGGCGCGTCGAGCACCGGCAGGCCGTCGGCCTTCAGCTCGGCGACCAGCCGCACCGGCAGGCTGGCGCGCGGCTGGAACTGGTTGACCACGATGCCTTCCACCTGCAGTGCCGGGTTGTGGTCGGTGCGGATTTCGTCGACGCTGTCGATCAGGCCGTACAAGGCCTGGCGCGAGAACGCGTCGCAGTCGAACGGGATCAGGCAGCGGTTGGCGGCGATCAGCGCTGAGCGGGTGTAGAAGTTCAGCGCCGGCGGGGTGTCGATCCAGATCTCGTCGTAGTCGGCGGCCAAGGTGTCGAGCGCCTCGCGCAGCTTGAACATCTTGTAGCGCGACTCGAGCTTGACCATCAGTTCGGCCAACTCCGGGTGCGAGGCGATCAGGTGCAGGCCGGCAAACGGCGTCTCGGTGACGAAGGCCTGCGGCGGCTGGCCGTACAGGCTGATCGCCAGCATCTCGTTGAACAGCCCGACGGCGTGCACGGCCGGCGTGGCATTGCCTAACAGGTAGTGGCTGCTGTTGCCCTGCGGGTCGAGGTCGAGCAGCAGCACGCGCTTGCCCTGACGCGCGGCCACCGCGGCGAGGTTGACGGTGATGGTGGTCTTGCCGACCCCGCCCTTTTGGTTGAATACCACACGACGGATCGCGTACATAAGGTCCCCTTGCTGTCGAAGAGGCCGGCAAGCCGGCGCGGCTTAGCTGCCCTGGTTGTTACAGACGAACTGCATCTGCTGGTAGCTCGCCGAGTTCTGTACCACCGGCATCGGTTTTATCTGGTCGGCATTATAAGTGAAGCTGGCGATCTGCCGGTTCGATTCGTCGTACAGCGCCATCGAGGCGAGGCGGAAGGTACGGCTCTGGCAGTCGATCTGCCACTGGTTGATCGAGTACTTGTGCACCGGGGTCGACAGGAAGTTTTCCTTCTTCGGGTTGAAGATGGTCTTCTTGTCGCGGAAGCTTACCAGCGGGCCCTCGCGCTTGATCGACAGCTTGTCGATCTCGTTGAGGATGTTGCCGTTGGGCGACACGCCGAGGTTCTGCCAGTCGGCGTTGGCGTCGACCGGCGCCTTGGCGGGGCGGGTCGCGGTCGGGGTCTTGGTGGACGGGGCACTGGCGCAGCCGGCGAGCACGCCGGCGACGAGGGCCAGGGCCAGGAAACGCTGGAACATGAAAACCTCCTGATCAATCGCGCCCAGTGTCGCACAGCGCGCACGCGGCGCAAACCGCCGCCGGCTTCGGCAGTTTCACCACAGCCATGCCCGACGGCTGAAGCCGCGCCCACCGGCCGTTTCGGCCAGCCTCGGTGCCTCGCCGCCGCCAGCGGCCGCATGCCAGGACGGCAAGCGCCGCCCCATGCCGTACAATGGCGGCCTCTTTGCGGAATGGTTTCGATGCAGGACGCGCTTACTCTTCTCAATACCGTATTCGGTTACCCGGCGTTTCGCGGCCGTCAGGCCGAGATCGTCGACCGGGTCGCCGGCGGCGGCCACGCGCTGGTGCTGATGCCGACCGGCGGCGGCAAGTCGCTGTGCTTCCAGATTCCGGCGCTGTTGCGCGACGGCGTCGCCATCGTCGTGTCGCCGCTGATCGCGCTGATGCAGGACCAGGTCGCCACGCTTACCGAGCTGGGCGTCGCCGCGGCGTGCCTGAATTCCGCCACCGCGCCGGACGACGCGCGCGACATCGCCCGCCGTGCCCGCACGGGCGAGCTCGACCTGCTCTACGTCGCGCCGGAGCGGCTGCTCACGCCGCGCTTCCTCGACTTTCTCGACGACGTGCCGATCTCGCTGTTCGCGATCGACGAGGCGCACTGCGTGTCCCAGTGGGGCCACGACTTCCGCCCCGAATACCAGCAGCTCGGCCTGTTGGCCGAACGTTGGCCGAACGTGCCGCGCATTGCGCTGACCGCCACCGCCGACGCGCAGACCCGCGAGGACATGCTGCACTTCCTGAAATTGCAGGACGCGCAGCAGTTCATCACCAGCTTCGACCGCCCCAATCTGTTCTATCAGGTGGTGGAGAAGCACAACGCCAAGAAGCAGCTGCTCGGCTATATCCAGAACGAACACGCCGGCTCGTCGGGCATCGTCTACTGTCTGTCGCGCAAGCGCGTCGAAGACACCGCCGCCTGGCTGGTCGACAACGGCATCAACGCGCTCGCCTACCATGCCGGCATGAGCCACCAGGCGCGCGACGCCAACCAGCGTCAGTTCCTGCGCGAGGACGGCGTGGTGATGTGCGCCACCGTCGCATTCGGCATGGGAATCGACAAGCCGGACGTGCGCTTCGTCGCGCACCTGGACATGCCCAAGAGCCCGGAAAACTTCTACCAGGAATCGGGCCGCGCCGGCCGCGACGGCCTGCCGGCCAGCAGCTGGCTGTGCTACGGCCTGAACGACCTGGTGCTGCTGAAACAGATGATCGTCGCCGGCGAGATGGCCGAGCTGCAGAAGCAGGTCGAGATCGGCAAGCTCGACGCGATGCTGGCATTCTGCGAAACCGCCAGCTGCCGCCGCCAGCAGATCCTGTCGCACTTCGGCGAGACCATCAAACCCTGCGGCCACTGTGACAACTGCCTGGCGCCGCCGATCACCTTCGACGCGACCTTGCCGGTGCAGAAGCTGCTGTCGTGCATCTACCGGGTCGGCCAGCGTTTCGCCGCCAGCCACGTGATCGACGTGCTGCGCGGCAAGGAGTCGAGCCTGGCCGAACAGTGCGGTCATACCAAGCTGTCGACCTTCGGCATCGGCAAGGACCACAGCGAGCGCGCCTGGCGCGCGATGGTGCGCCAGCTGGTCGCGCAGAAGCTGCTCGACGTCGACCTGACCCGCGGCCAGTCGCTGGTGCTGACCGATACCAGCCGGCCGGTGCTCAAGGGCGAACAGAAGGTCTATCTGCGCCCGCTCGCGGACGACAAGGCACCGCGCGTCGCCAGCACCGACCGCTGGCTGCGCACCGAGCGCGAGGAGCGGCTGTGGCAGGCGCTGCGCCGCTGGCGCAAGGAACGCGCCGACGAGCACAACGTGCCGGCCTACGCGGTGTTCTCCGACCGCACGCTGCGCGACCTGATCGAGAAGCGCCCGGGCAGTCTCGCCGAGCTGGGCAAGGTGCACGGTGTCGGCGAGCTGAAGCTGGCGCGCTACGGCGCGGCGCTGCTCGAGCTGTTCGCCGCAGTCGACGGCTGAACGGATTCCGGACTCGGCCCTTTGCATCTCTATATAGAGTGGGGTTTTCACCGGCAGATCGACCGTTCTTGGCCGGCCGATTCCCGCTACAATCGATGGCGATAATTTCAAGCTCCCGAGGAGAAGCTCTAATGGCAGTCAATCTCAGCGTCAAATCCGCCGAACAACTGGCCCCGGTCGGCGGGGTCGAACTGTTCGTCGCCGAAGCCGGCATCAAGACCGCCGGTCACAAGGACGTGCTGGTGATCCGCCTCGACAAGGGCAACACCGTCGCCGGCGTGTTTACCCAGAACCGCTTCTGCGCCGCGCCGGTGCAGCTGTGCAAGGAATATCTCGCCAACAACGCGCAGATCCGCGCGCTAGTCATCAACACCGGCAACGCCAACGCAGGCACCGGCGAACAGGGCCGCGAACGCGCCCGCGCCGTCTGTGCTGCCGTCGCCGCCGAGCTCGGTTGCGAGGCCAACCAAGTTCTGCCGTTCTCCACCGGCGTGATCCTCGAGCCGCTGCCGGTCGACAAGATCGCCGCCGCCTTGCCCAAGCGCCGTGCCAGCAACTGGGCCGAAGCCGCCGAAGCGATCATGACTACCGACACGCTGCCGAAGGCCGCCACCCGCGTGCTCGACATCGACGGCCATAAGGTCACCCTGACTGGCATCGCCAAGGGCTCGGGGATGATCCACCCGAACATGGCGACCATGCTCGGCTTCGTCGCCACCGACGCGGCGATCATCCGCCCGCTGCTCGAGCAGCTGGTCAAGGAGGTCGCCGATCCGTCGTTCAACAGCATCACCGTCGACGGCGACACCTCGACCAACGACAGCTTCATCCTGATTTCCACCGGCAAGAGCACGCTGCCGCTGGTCGATTCGGCCAACCTGCCGGCCTATGCCCAGCTCAAGGCCGCGCTGATCGACATCGCCACCGAGCTCGCGCAGGCGATCATCCGCGACGGCGAGGGCGCCACCAAGTTCATCACCGTCAAGGTCGACGGCGGCCGCTCGGTCGCCGAATGCAAGGCGGTCGCCTACGCCATCGCCAAGTCGCCGCTGGTGAAGACCGCCTTCTTCGCCTCCGACCCGAACCTCGGCCGGCTGCTGTGCGCGATCGGCTACGCCGGCGTCAACGACCTGGACGTCGACCGGCTCGAACTGTATCTCGACGACGTGCTGGTCGCCGTCGATGGCGGCCGCAACCCCGCCTATAAGGAAGAGGACGGCCAGCGCGTGATGAACCAGGCCGAGATCACCGTGCGCGCGGTACTCAATCGTGGCGCCGCCAGCGCCACCGTCTGGACCTGCGACTTCTCCTACGACTATGTGAAGATCAACGCCGACTACCGTAGTTGAGTCTGATCGCGCACATAGAGAAACAGGCCGGGCATTGCCCGGCCTGTTTTGTTTGTGGCGTCACATCCAGCCGACGCGCTTGAAGCGCCACCACAGCGCGATATCCAGAGCGACCATCACGATCACCGCCACTGGGTAGCCGTAGTCCAGCTGCAGCTCGGGCATGTCCTTGAAGTTCATCCCGTACACGCCGGCGATCAGCGTCGGCATCGCGAACAGCGCGCCGTAGGCGGCGAACTTCTTGGTGATCGCCGAATCTTCGAGCGAAACCAGCGACAGATTCACCTGGATCGCGGTGTTCAGCATGTCGCGGATCGCCTCCACATGTTTCACGATCCGCTCGAGGTGGTCGTAAATGTCGCGGTAGTACTCGTGCATGCCGACGCACACCTGCGGCACCCGCCCGCCGAACAGCTTGCCGACCGCCTCCTCCAGCGGCGAGGTACTGTGCTGGACCAGCATCAGCTTGCGCTTCAACTCGTACAACGCCTCGATGTTGTCGCGTGCCGAGCTGCCCTTGGTGAACATCCGCTCCTCGATCCGCTCCAGCTCCTCTTCCAGTGCACGGATCACCGGGAAGTAGCGGTCGACCACCGCGTCCATCAGCGCGTACAGCACGAAACCCGAACCGAACTTCAACAGGTGCGGTTCGCGTTCGCAGCGGGCGCGCACGTTCAGGAAACCGAGATTGGTGCGGCTGCGGATCGACAGTACATAGTTGGCGCCGACGAACACGTCCACCTCGCCGATGCGCACCTGGCCGGACTCGTCGAGCTCCAACAGGTGCAGCACCACGAACAGCATGTCGCCGTATTCCTCGATCTTCGCCAACTGGTGGCCGCTCCTGGCGTCTTCCACCGCCAGTTCGTGCAAGCCGAATTCTTCGCGCATCTCCTCCAGTTCGCTCGGCTCGGGGTCCTTCAGCGCGACCCAGACGAAGCAGTCGGGGCGGATCACATAGTCACTGATGTCCGTCTGCGAAATGTCCGCCAACTTCTTTCCGTCCTGATAGGCGGCGCAATTGATCAACATGCGGTTTCCTCATCACGGCGTGCAGCAGGCCAAGGTGGGCAGGGTTCCAAGTACAGAATAGGCTAGGCCAAGCCACGCTTGGCGCGTGGACGGGGTCGTTGGTGCCCGGGCAGGCGGGCGTTCCGGCAGGGTAACGCCGCTCTGGGTATGACTGATTTATTACCCTTAATGGATAGTTATTTGTAAAACAGCGGCTTATCTGTTGGTATTTTCAAAACGGTCGGAAATGTGAAGTTTTTTCGGAAAAGGTGTTGACGGAGGCAGGGCGGCTCGGTATAGTTCGCCTCCTCTGCTGCTGACACAGCGAAACGAAGCCAGTCAGCCGCAACTGCTCTTTAACAGAACGA
>NZ_JBVMAE010000022.1:0-55533 GCF_055597485.1 Crenobacter sp. CS_VA4 | reverse complement strand
GGCAAGGTCGCTGAAGAACTGCAACAGTTGTTCGCGAGGCTTGTCCGGGTGCTTAGCAAGGCTGGCGTTGAAGTAATCCCAGAATTTCTCATCTCGCCGCGCCAGGTAGTGCAGCAGCAGATCATCTTTGGATTCGAACTGGCGGTACACACTCATCTTGTTGACGCCAGCCCGCTTGACGACCTCGTCCACACTCACCGCGCGCGCTCCCTCTAGGTAGAACAGCTCGTCTACCGCCTCCAGTATCTGTGCCTGCGCCACCGCCCCCTGCAAGACCTTGCGGGTCGGTTTAGGGGCTGCATCAATCTCACTACTCATGTGTATTCTCCTCATCGCAGTTGACATGTTACCGATCGGTACATACCATCGCAACACAATGTTACTAACTAGTAACAACCTTCAGCCGGCACAATAACACCTAAGGAGAAACCAAATGCAGGTCATCGCCAATTGGGCCAGAGGGCGCTTTCATTACGCCTGGGTCACCTTGGGGGTAACTTTTCTGGTGATGTTGATAACCGCCGGCACGCGCGCAACCCCCAGCGTGATGATGGTGCCGCTGGAGCATACCTTCGGCTGGAGTCGGGCTACGATTTCACTCGCGCTGTCGATCAACCTGGCCTTGTTCGGCCTGATGGGGCCATTCTCCGCCGCCGCCATGCAGCGCTTCGGCTTGCGCAGGACCGTACTTTTCGCGCTCGTGGTACTGGCTGTCGCCATCGGCTTATCGAGCCTGATGCAGCACAGCTGGCAGCTGTGGCTGATCTGGGGCCTGATCGTGGGCTGTGCCAGCGGAGTTACCGCTATGACGCTGGGTGCCACGGTAGTCAACCGCTGGTTTACCGAGCGGCGCGGTCTGGCAATGGGCATCCTCACGGCCAGCTCGGCTACCGGCCAACTGGTGTTCCTGCCGCTCTTAGCCGCTATCGTCGAGCACTACGGCTGGCGCCAAGTGGTACTCACCGTTGCGGCAGCGGCAGCGGTCGTCCTGCCCCTGGTATTCCTATTGCTGCCCGAACGGCCTGCCTCGCTGGGCTTGCCGCTGTACGGCGAGCCGGACGATGCTCCACTGCACACCGGCGACAACCGCCAGAACCCCATCGCCATCGCATTCGGCGTCCTCGGGCGGGCAGTAAAAGTTCGTGACTTCTGGTTGCTGTTCTTCAGTTTCTTCGTGTGCGGCGCTAGCACCAACGGCTATATCGGCACCCATTTCATCGCCATGTGCGACGACTATGGCATCGGTGAAGTACGCGGTGCCGGCATCCTGGCCGCAATGGGCGCGCTGGACTTGGTCGGCACCACAATGTCAGGCTGGATGTCGGACCGCCTCAACAACCGCGTGCTGCTGTTCTGGTATTACGGCCTGCGCGGCCTGGCTCTGATCTATCTACCCTATGCCTTCGGCTTTACCTATTTCGGCTTGCCGCTGTTCGCGCTGTTCTACGGCTTGGATTGGGTGGCGACGGTTCCGCCCACGGTGCGGCTCACCAACGATGTGTTCGGCAAGCAGGATGCACCGATCGTGTTCGGCTGGGTGGTGGCCGGCCACCAGTTGGGTGCGGCCTGCGCGGCCTTGGTTGGCGGCATGCTGCGCAACAGCCTGGGTACTTACACGGTGGCCACCATGATGTCGGGCGGGTTGTGCCTGATCGCTGCCATCATGGTGCTGCGTATCCATCGCCACGTCTTAGTATCTGCACAAGCGAAGGCATGATCTGAATCGCCCCCACTTTCCTAGATACCTCCTGACTCTCACGCCGAGGCCCGTTCAAAGGCCTCGGCGCGGACGGTGCTAAGTAGGAGTGTTGCGTCGCTGGCGTGAGAGCAATCCGTTGATAAGCGTTTCTAGGTAGGGGGCAAGGTGAGGAAGGGCAAATCGTAGGCAAGATATAGCTATACAGAATGGCGTTTTCGACTTTATTTGCACACTGGAGTGTTGAAGGCGGAGGTGGGCGGGGCGTAGTTTTCGACTTTAGAAAAGCCACATTCAAAATCGGATAGCCGGTAAGGTGCATGGATAAATGATCGGTGTTTTCGACTTTAATTGGCGAGAACACTTGTCATCAAGAGTGTTCGGCCAACGTTGGCCGAAACGCCGGATGCGGGAACAAAAAAGGGGCCGATCGGCCCTTGGGGACTGTGGCGATTCCGCGTCAGACGAACACGGATCAGGAGCGCGCCGGCCCGGGACTGGTCGCCGTGTGAGGGCCGGCAGCGGGCCTCCAGGGGCATGAGGGATCAGCTAGCTGGAGATGCGGCCGGCGTCGGTGTCCGGCCCGTCGGCGAGGGGAGCGCTGCAACACAAAAACCGGAAGGCATCGTGAGATGGCTTCCGGTGGGGTTGCTGGGGCCGATTTTAAGCGCTAATCGCCGCGCCTTGTAGCGCTAGCGTACCGCTGCGGCCGGGGATCTCGCCCATTTCGACCCGGCAGCGCGGCAGCGCGGCGGGGTCGAGCGTGGCATAGAGCTCGGCGGTCGAGACGAGCTTATAGCCCTGCGCTTTCCAGCCGCTCAAGAGTCTGTCGAAGGTGTCGAGCAGCTTCATGCCTTCGAGCTCGGCGTGCAGCGTGTAGACGTGGCCGTGTTCGGCCGGCGCCGCGGTGAGCCCCAGCAGGTGCTCGTGCACGTTGGCCGAAGTCCAGTCGTCGACGCCGATCAGCTCGTCGAGCGTCGGCAGCGTGCTCGGCAGCTGCGGCACGCCCAAGCTTCGGCCCTGGGCGTCAACCGGCTGGAACGGGAACTCGCCGCGGCCGTCCGACGCGTACGTCAGGCCGAACTCCTTCTCCAGCGCGTACGCCGTCTCGTTCATCTGCCAGCCGGCCGCGCCGTGGGTGCGCGGCGGTTCACCGAAGATCTCGGTGTAGCGAGTGACCGCCTTCTGCATCTCGGCGCGGGTCCAGGCAGCGTTTTGGCCTGCCACATAGTCCTGCCACTTGATGTGGTCCCAGGTGTGGATGCCGACCTCGAAGCCGTCGTCGCGCACCGAGCGCAGCAGCGCCGCCTCGCGCCGGCCGATGTCCGGGCCGGGCAGGACCGTGCCGTAGAGCAGGGTGCGGATGCCGTAGTGCTCGACCACCGAGGTGCGCGACACCTTGGACAGGAAGCCCGGCCGGAACACCCGCTTGATCGCGCGGCCGGTGTGATCCGGGCCGAGGCTGAACAGGAAGGTGGCGCCGGCCTCATGGCGCTTGAGGATCTCGACCAGCCGCGGCACGCCCTCACGGGTGCCGCGCCAGGTGTCGACGTCGATCTTGAGCGCGAGCAGCGACATGGATCAGTTCGACAGGTCGCGCGACGCCACCACCTGGTCGCGGTAGTAGTCGTAGATGCCCTTGAGCGCGTCGGCCATCTTCACGGTCGGCGCCCAGTCGAGGTCGGTCTTGGTGTTGTCGATCTTCGGCACGCGGTTCTGCACGTCCTGGTAGCCCTTGCCGTAGTAGGCGCTGGAGGTGGTTTCCTCCACTTTCACCTTGTCGGCGTTGAGCTGGTATTCCGGGTAGGCGCGCGCCAGGTCAAGCATCATCTGGGCCAGTTCGCGGATCGAGTAGTTGTTGGTCGGGTTGCCGATATTGTAGATCTGGCCCGAGGCCTTGCCGTCCTTGTTCTCGATGATCTTCATCAGCGCGGCGATGCCGTCGTCCACGTAGGTGAACGCGCGCTTCTGGTGACCGCCGTCGACCAGCTTGATGGTCTCGCCGCGCACGATGTGGCCAAGGAACTGGGTGATCACGCGGCTGGAGCCTTCCTTCGGCGTGTTGATGTTGTCCAGGCCGCCGCCGATCCAGTTGAACGGGCGGAACAGCGTGTAGTTGAGGCCCTGATCCATGCCGTAGGCGTGGATCACGCGGTCCATCAGCTGCTTGGAGCAGGAGTAGATCCAGCGCGGCTTGTTGATCGGGCCGCAGATCAGCTCGGAGTTTTCCGGGTCGAATTCGTCATCGTGGCACATGCCATACACCTCGGAGGTGGACGGGAACACTAGGTGCTTCTTGTATTGCACGCACTGGCGCACGATCGGCAGGTTGGCCTCGAAGTCCAGTTCGAACACGCGCAGCGGGTTGTTCACGTAGGTGGACGGGGTGGCGATCGCGACCAGCGGCAGCACTACGTCGCACTTCTTCACGTGGTATTCGATCCATTCCTTGTTGATGGTTATGTCACCCTCGAAGAAATGGAAACGCGGGTGGTCTTTCCACTCGGCCACGCGGTCGGCATGCATGTCCATGCCGTAGATTTCCCAGTCGGTGTTATCGATGATGCTGCGGGTCAGGTGGTGGCCGATGAAGCCGTTCACGCCGAGAATCAGGACTTTTTTCATTGTGTGGGTTCCTCTGCCGTCGCGACTGGCGACGGAGGTTGAGCTAGTTAAACGTAAATCTTAGAGCGCAATCGCGGTGTTGCCGAAGCGGGCGCGGAGCGAGGCCGCATCGAGCGGGGCGTCATTAAGCGAGGCGTCGAGCACGCGCAGCCGGCCACCGTCGGCGCAGGCAATGTAGAGCGCGTCGCCGTCGGCGTAGAGTTCGGTGCGCTCGACGGTTCGGCCAACGTCGCCGGCGCGCAGCGTGCGCCAGATCACCACGCGTCCGGCCTCCGTGTCGCTAAACGCGCCAGGGTAGGGACGGGTGACCGCGCGCACGAAATCGTGCAGCGCCTTCGCGCCGATGCCGGCGGCGATGCGGCCGTCCTCTGCCTTGCGACCGCCGAAGTAGCCGCCCTGGCTCAGGTCCTGCTGGGTGAACGTCGCGGTGCCGTCGAGCAGGCCCGGCAGGCAGCGCCACAGCACCAGTTCGGCGGCGACGGTGACCTTGTCGAACACCTCCTGCGCGGTGTCGTCCGGCAGGATCGGCACGGCGAACTGGTCGACCAGGGCGCCGTTGTCGGGCTTCTCGTTCATCACGTGCAGCGTCGCGCCGGTCTCGGTCTCGCCGTGGATCACCGCCCAGTTGGTCGGTACCCGGCCGCGGTATTTCGGCAGCAGCGAGCCGTGCATATTGTACGCGCCGCGCGGCGCGACCTGCAGCAGCGGCGCCTTCAACATGTGGCGGTAGTAGAACGAGAACAGGAAGTCGGGCCGGGCGGCGCGCACCGCCTCGAGCACCTCGTCGGTGTTCGGATCGTCCGGGGTGATCACCGGGATGCCGTGGCTTTCGGCCAACTTCTGCACGCTGCCGAACCAGATGGTCTCGTTCGGATTGTCGCGGTGGGTGACCACCAGCGCGACCTCGACGCCGCGGCCGAGCAGCGCCGACAGACAGCGCACGCCGACGTTGTGGTAGGCGAACACGGCGGCGCGGGTCATGGCTGCTCCTTCTGCTCGAGCACGGTGGCGACCACGTAGCGCGGCCGCTGGCGCACTTCCTGGTAGATGCGGCCGATGTATTCGCCCAACAGGCCGATGCCGAACAACGCGATGCCGATCAACAGGAAGGCGATCGCGAACAGGGTGAACAGCCCGCCTTCCTCGGGGCCGAGGAACAGCCTGCGTGCGCCCATGTAGACGACCAGGAAGCCGGACAGCACCGAGATGACGATGCCGACG
The DNA here is from genome assembly GCF_055597485.1 of Crenobacter sp. CS_VA4. Classification (NCBI taxonomy): domain Bacteria; kingdom Pseudomonadati; phylum Pseudomonadota; class Betaproteobacteria; order Neisseriales; family Neisseriaceae; genus Crenobacter; species Crenobacter sp. CS_VA4. The sequence continues at coordinate 49,991 of NZ_JBVMAE010000022.1, read as the reverse complement.
AAGGAGAAGAACTGCAGCGGCACCAGCGAAAAGCCGGTCATCAGGTCGAAGTTGAGCCGGATCAGGCTGTACAGCGAGTACTTCGATTCGCCGGCGAAGCGTTCTTCGTGGCCGACCACCACCTCGGTCGGGTGCTGCGAGAACTGGTACGCCAGCGCCGGGATGAAGGTATGCATCTCGTTGCACTGGTTGATCGTGTCGATGATGCGGCGGCTGTACGCGCGCATCATGCAGCCCTGGTCGGTCATCTTGATGTGGGTGATGCGCTCGCGCAGCCGGTTCATCGCGCGGCTGGCGACGTGGCGCCACCAGCTGTCGCTGCGCTGGCGGCGGATCGAGCCGACGTAGTCGTGGCCCTTGTCCATTTCGGCGAGCAGCAGCGCGATGTCTTCCGGCGGGTTCTGCAGGTCGGCGTCGAGGGTGACGATGCGCTCGCCGCGGCTGTGTTCGAAGCCGGCGAGGATGGCGCGGTGTTGGCCGAAGTTGCCGTTGAACAGCACCACGCGCGTCACGTCCGGGCGCTTTTGGAACTGATCGGCCAACAGCCGCGGCGATGCATCGCGGCTGCCGTCGTTGACGAACACCACTTCATAGCGGATGCCGAGCGCGTCGAGCGCCGGGTAGAGTCGGCCGAACAGGGCGTCGAGGCCGTCTTCTTCGTTGTAAACCGGGATGACGACGGAAAGATCGATGGGTGTGGGCATGAGCAGTGGTTATTTCAGTGCTGGGCGCAGTACGCGGCTGACGGCCTGGCAGACGCGGATCACGTCGGCGTCCTGCATGGCAGGGAACAGTGGCAGGGTGACGGTACGGCGGCCGATGTCCTCGGCGTGCGGGAAGTCGCCCTCCTTGAAGCCCATGGCGCGGAACAGGGTGAACAGGTGCATGGCGGGGTAGTGTACCCCGACGCCGACGCCTTCGGCCTTCATCGCGTCGATGAACTCGGCGCGCGACATCGTCATGTTGGCCAGCGGCAACAGCGGCTGGAACATGTGCCAGTTGCTCTGTTCGAAGTCGGCCGGCGGCAGCTCGCAGCCGAGGCTCTGGTCGAAGTGCTCGAAGTAGAGGCGGGCCAGTTCGCGGCGGCGGGCGTTGAAGCCGTCGAGCTGCTTGAGCTGACCGAGGCCAATGACCGCGGCGATGTCGGTCATGTTCGCCTTGCCGCCGAGCACGTCGACGTCCATCGTGCCGTCGGCGAAGCGGGTGACGCCCTGCAGGCGCAGCTTCTCGAACAGTCGCGCCTCGTCGTCGTTGTTGAGCACCAGGCAGCCGCCTTCGCCGCTGGTCATGTTCTTGTTGGCGTGGAAGCTGAACGACACCAGGTCGCCGCAGCTGCCGATCGCGCGGCCACGCCAGTTGGCGCCCATCGACTGCGCGGCGTCTTCGATCACGCGCAGGCGGTGCTGGTCGGCCAAGCGGTAGAGGCGTTCGCGGTCGACTGGCAGGCCGGCGAGATCGACCGGGATGATCGCGCGGGTCTTCGTTGTGATCGCCGCCTCGGCTTTGGCGAGGTCGATATTGCGGGTGACCGGGTCGGCGTCGACGAACACCGGGGTGGCGCCGACGGTGAGGATCACGTTGGCGGTGGCCACCCAGCTCAACGGGCAGGTGATCACTTCGTCGCCCGGGCCGACGCTGGCGATGCGCAGCGCCATCTCCAGCGCGGCGGTGGCCGAGGTCACCACCCGCACCGGGCGGCCGCCGACGTAGGCCGACAGCGCGGCTTCCAGCTCGCGCGATTTCGGGCCGGTGGTGATCCAGCCGGAGCGCAGTACCTCGCCAACCGCGGCGATGGTGCCCTCGGTGATGCTCGGACGGGTAAACGGCAGAAAGTCCATTGGGCGTTCTTTATTCACAAGGTTGGCCGAAAGGGCGGGCTCAGCTGCTGCGCGCCACCAGGATCACGCCGATGATGATCACGGCGATGCCGGCGAGGCGCTGCACGGTGACCGCTTCGCCGAACAGCCACCAGGCGAGGCCGGCGTTGACCACGTAGCCGATCGACAGCATCGGGTAGGCGATGCTGACCTCGACGCGCGACAGCGCCATGATCCACACCACCACGCTGATCACGTAGCAGGACAGGCCGCCGATGATCGGCAGATTGGTCGCCAGCGACCAGCCGATCGGCACGATATTGGCCGGGGCGAAGTCGAAGTGGCCGATCTGGCGCACGCCGGCCTTCAGGAACAGCTGGGCGGCGGCGTTGAGCAGCACCCCCAGCAGGATCAACGAGAATTCAATGAGTTTCATGGTTTGACCACGACCACCCGACGCGCGTCCTGGTAGACGATCTGCATCGGCAGGCCCTGTTGTTGCAAGTCCTTGTAGGTATTCGACGACATCATCGCCGCGGCGTGCGGGATGGCGCGCCAGCGCGCGGTGAACTGTTCCACCTTCGGCATCCAGCGGGCAGGCTCCAGTCCCTGGCCGTAGGCGAACTCGTCCGTGTAGTGGACCAGCGTCACGTTGCGGCCCAGATAGTACGGGAACGACTGCTCATAATAACTCACCGAGAAGATCTCGCTGTCCGGTTTCAGGAACGGGGCGAGCCTGGCGGCCACCGCCTTGCTGCTCTTGAGCTGTCCGTAGCTGTCGTGGCCGAGCGAGGCGGTAGTGACCGCCAGCAGGCTGCCGGCCGAGATCAGCGCCACCGCCAACAGCTTGCGCTTGCTGCCGAGCGCGCGCCAGGCGAGAGCCGCCGGCACCAGGAACAGCAGCGCGGCCAGCGCGATCGCGTGGGCGAACGGCGTGAGCACCTCGATCGGCGAATCCGGCGAGGCGAAGCGGCCGACGAACGGCACGGCGGCGAGCAGGATCAGCCAGAACGCGATCGGGAACAGCAGGTGGCGCTTGAGGCGCGCCGCGTCGACCTCAGAGAAGAACCGCGCCGCCAACAGTGCCAGCGCCGGGAACATCGGCAGGATGTACGACGGCAGCTTCGACTTGGAGATGCTGAAGAACACGAACACGAAGATCGACCAGATCAACAGCAGGCGCAGCGGCTGGAAGGTGGTGGATTCCTTGCGCAGGCCGAGGTTGCTCAGCGCCGGCAGCAAGGTGGTCCACGGCAACAGGCCGACGATCAGGATCGGCACGAAGTAGTAGAGCGGGCCGGTGCGCTTGGCCTCGTCGGTGAGGAAGCGCTGGAAGTGCTCGCGGATGAAGAAGAAGTCGAAGAAGCCCGGGTTCTTCAGCGACACCGCGACGAACCACGGCGCGGCCAGCGCGAAGAAGATGGCGAGTCCCGACAGCCAGTGCATGCGGCGCCAGAAGCCCCATTGCCAGGTGAGCAGGCTGTATGCGACCAGCGTCGTGCCCGGGATCACCAGGCCGACCAGGCCCTTCGACAGCGTCGCGCCGGCCATCGCCGCCCAGGTCAGCCACATCGCGTTGCGCTGTTCGGCCGAGCCGGCGCCGTCACGCTGCGCGACGATGAAGCCGCACAGCGCCACTGTCAGGAAGAAGGTCAACCCCATATCCAGCGTCAGAAAGTGGCTGTTGCCGATGATCCAGGTGCTGCCGGCGGCGGTCAGCGCGGCGAACAGGCCGGCCTCTGCGCCCCACAGCCGGCGGGCGGTGACGGCGACCGTCACCACGGTCAGGAAACCGGTCAGCCCCGGCCAGAAGCGCGCGGCGAATTCGTTGATGCCGAACACGGCGAAGCTCGCCGCGCCCATCCAGTACTGCAGGATCGGCTTCTCGAAGTAGAGGAAGCCGTTCAGGTGCGGCGTCAGCCAGTCGCTGCTTTGCAGCATCTCGAGCGCGATCGAGGCGTAGCGGCCTTCGTCGGGGTGGATCAGGGCACGGTAGCCGAGCGAGCCGAACCAGACGACGGCGAGCGCCAGCCAGCCCAGCAGCACCCAGGTGCGTTGGAGCGGGGCGGAGACGGGTGAGGCGGCAACAGGACGGTGGAGTTCGTTCATCGGGGCATGAAGTCGGGTTGATGGTGGGGGACGAAACGCTCCCGAGAATAAGTGGCGAAGCTTAGGCCAACCTTACGCCGGCGGCATCGTGTGGCTCGTCTTCGGGTCCGGGACGCCGGCGATGATCGCACAGGTCATGCCAGCCGAGTATCGCCGCCGTGTATCGATTTTGTCGCCGGCGGCGTCGGCGCGGTGCGGCTTCGTGCTAAGCTCGGCGGCCGCGATTATAACAGCAACCGCTTTTCGCAAAAGTCTTAGGAGCCTTCATGCTGACGCTAACCCATGCCGATCTCGATGCGCTGAGCGCCACGGCCGCCGCCGCCCCGCGCCTGCGCGCCAACCGCAACTTCCACCCGGAGCTGTCGGCACCGGTGCAGCGCCTGGCGATCGCGATGGAGCCGGACACCTATGTGCGCCCGCACCGCCACAGCCACAGCTGGGAGCTCTTGACCGTGCTGAAGGGCTCGTTCGAAGTGATCATCTTTGACGAGTCCGGTCTCGTTACCGAGCGCATCCTGCTGGGCAAGGAAGCGCGCGTGCTGGAAATGCCGGTGGGGACCTGGCACTCGGTGCAGTCCTGTGAGCCGGGCAGCGTGGTGTTCGAGGTGAAGCTCGGGCCGTACGCGCCGCTGACCGAGGTGGATCTGGCCGCCTGGTCGCCGGCCGAGGGCGAGCCCGCCGTCGCCGATCTGATGGCGTTTATGCGCGTGGCCAAGGTCGGCGAGCGCTTCCAGCCTGCCTGATCCCTGCCCCGTTCGGCCAACCTTGGCCGAAACAGAAAACCGGCCCCGATGGGGCCGGTTTTGCATGGGACGACGCTCAGTACTCCACCTTCAGGCTGACGGTGTAGTTGCGCCCCGGCGCGGTAAAGGCGCCCGGGGCCGGGGTGTTGGCGGGCACACCTGAGATGTTCGACCACTCGTAGTAGCGACGGTCGGTGAGGTTGTAGACGCCGGCGTTGACGCTCGCGTACTTGTTGAAACGATAGCCGCCGATCAGGTCGAGCACCAGCGACGAGCCGGACAGCAGCGCCGCCTTGGTGCCGGCCGGGTAGTCGGCCAGGTTCACGTCGGAATTCTTCTTGGCGGCGCGGTAGGTCGCAAACGCCTGGGTGAACCAGCGCTCGTCGGCGTCGTAGCGCAGCCCCAGCGTCGCGGCGAACGGGTTGACGCTGTTGAGCGGGACGTCCTGACCGTTGTCGTTGCGCGCCGTGCCGTGGGTATAGGCGGCGGCCGCGTTCAGACCGATCCCATTGTCAAACTTCCAGTCGACCTTGCCTTCGAAGCCGTAGATGTCGGCCCGTGCATTGTTGACGAACTGAAAGATCAGCGGATCGCGCGGACCGCCGATGCCGCCGACGGTGGTCTGATTGATGAAGTCCTTGTAGCGTCCCTGGTACGCGGCCACCGCGTAGTTGATCCGGCTCGCGGGCGTGAAGGCCTTGCCTTTCAGGCCGATCTCGACCGTGTCGCTGGTTTCCGGCCTCAGGTTCGGGTTGCCGATGGTGAGGTAGCCGAACAGCTTGTTGGCGAAACCGTTGTTGACCTGATCCGGGGTCGGCGCGCGGAAGCCCCTCGCGTAGGTGGCGTACGCCGACAGCGCCGGCATGAATTCGTACATTGCCGACAGGCGTGGTGACAGCGCGCCCTTGCTCTGTTCCACCGGCGTGCCGGTGAAGAGTGGATCGCCGCTTTTCGGCTTCAGGCTGTAGCTGTCGTAGCGTAGACCCGGGGTCACGGTCAGCGAACCCAGGCGGATCTCGTCCTGAACGAAGGCACCGGCCTGACTGTAGTCGGTATTCGGGAACGCCTTGGACGGGAAGGTTTCGCCCGGTGCCGGGATCGAGCCGCCGCCCTGGCGCAAGCTGGAAATCTTGGCGAGGCTGGCGTCGAAGCCGTACACCATCCTGTGTTGGACGGCGCCGGTCGCAAAACCGCTTTCGGCCTGCGCCGAGCCGCCGACGGTGTTTTCCTTGTAGCGGTTGTCGCGGAAGCGCGAGGTGCCGACGATGCGGTTCTCCAGACCGTGCTGATCGGTTTGCGAATTCTGTACGTAGAAGAGGGCGTGCGCCTTTTGCAGCCACGGGTTGGCCGCGTCGTTGTAGTCGTAGTCGACGCTTACGCGGTCGTGCCGGAGACGGTCCTGGTCGGTCAGGCTTCTGATGGCGGCGGCGCCGCCGGTCGACCGTGCCGACAGCACGTCGGTGTCGACCTCGCCGCGCCGCCGCTCCGCCGTCAGTTTGAACGCGTTGACGGCGTCCGGGGCGAAGCGCAGCTTGGCGAGGACGGTGTCGGTGCGTGCGTTCTGCGGGTTGGCGGTTTCGCGCAGCGCGGAGGCGGAGTCGTTGTCGCCGTGGGTCTGTAGCTCGTGGCCGTTGCGCCATGTGCCGACCACCAGGCCCTGCCATTGTTCGTTGCCGAACGCTGCGGTGCCGGTGGTCGACCAGCTGTCGTCGACCGAACGGTAGGTTTCCTTCAGCGAGAAATAGCCGTTGCGGCCGCCGCTCAGATAATCCTGCGGGTCCTTGGTGATGAAGTTGATCGCACCGCTCAGGCCGTCGCTGCCGTACAGGGTGGACGCCGCGCCGCGCAGGATTTCGACGCGTTTGAGCTCGTCCATATCGACGAAGTCGCCACGGCCCGATTGCTGCGGGCCGAAGTTGAAGCCATACGGCAGGCGGATGCCGTCTTCCATCAGCAACACGCGGTTGCCGTCGAGGCCGCGGATGTTGATGCTGCTGTTGCCGCCCTTGCCGCCGCCCTTGCCGCCGCCCATCGCGGCGCTGGACGGGCGGTATGGTGCGGTGGTGACGGTGACGCCCGGCTCAAAGCGCAGCAGGTCTTTCACGTCGCGCGGCTGTTGCTCGGCGATGTCCTTTTCGGTGATCACCGAGATGCTGGCCGGCGTCTTGGTCAGGGCGGTCTCAGTGCGGGTGGCCGTGACGCTGACCGTATCCAGCTCGGCGATGGCTTTGGGCTTGGTGGCCGCGTCGGCGGCGTAGGCGTTGCTGGCGAGCAGGCCGAGCAGGGCGGCGAATAAGGGGGTAGGGGCGTACGAGTGGTGCAAGGTAAGTCTCCGAGTCTCCGAATGTTCTGCAATGGCTGGCTCGGAAACCGGAGGGTACCTGGCTGGCTGGGCACGCTTGGCGGGGTCAGCGTGCTCGGTTTAATTGATAATAATAATCATTAGCATCATATTTTAGGAAGCAAGAACTCAGCGGTCAAGCCGTATGCGGCAGGAATGCGTCAAAACCGCCCTGCAAAGAGACAGGGCGGCTGGCAGGGAAGGACTGGAAGGTCGGCCGGGATCAGATCGCCAGCAGCTCGCGCACCCCGTCGCGTGCCATGTCGCGGCCGGCGCCGTGGCGGACGATCTCGCCGCGCGCCATCACGAGATATTGGTCGGCGAGCGCGGCGGCGAAGTCGTAGTACTGCTCGACCAGCAGGATCGCCATGTCGCCCTGTTCGGCCAAGGTTTTGATCACCGCGCCGATGTCCTTGATGATCGACGGCTGGATGCCCTCGGTCGGCTCGTCGAGGATCAAGAGCCGCGGCCGGCTGACCAGCGCCCGGCCGATCGCCAGTTGCTGCTGCTGGCCGCCGGACAGGTCGCCGCCGCGGCGGGACCGCATCTCGCGCAGCACCGGGAAGCTGTCGTAGACGAAGCCGGGGATGTCGCGCCCGGCGCGGCCGGCGAAGCGCGCCAGCCCCATCCTGAGGTTTTCCTCGACGCTGAGCCGGGCAAAGATCTCGCGGCCCTGCGGCACGTAGGCGATGCCGTGTGCTACCCGCTGGTGCGGGGAACGGCGGGTCAGATCGGTGCCGTCCCAGCGCACGCTGCCGCTTCGCACCGGCAGCTGGCCGATCAGGCATCGCAGCAGCGTCGACTTGCCGACGCCGTTGCGCCCGAGCAGGCAGGTGACCTCGCCGATGCGCGCGTCGAAGCTGACGTTGCGCAGGATGTGGCTGCCGCCGTAATACTGGTTAAGTTTTTCCACTTGTAGCATCGCTACCCCCTATCGCCCCAGATACACCTCGATCACCCGCTCGTCGGCCTGCACCTCGGCGAGCGTGCCTTCGGCCAGCACCGCGCCTTCGGCCAGCACGGTGACGGTGGTCGCGATCCGCTCGATGAAGGCCATGTCGTGTTCGACCACCATCAGCGAATGCTCGCCGGCCAAAGACAGCAGCAGCTCGGCGGTCTTGTCGGTTTCGGCGTCGGTCATGCCGGCGACCGGCTCGTCGAGCAGCAGCAGCTGCGGTTCCTGCGCGAGCAGCATGCCGATCTCCAGCCATTGCTTCTGGCCGTGCGACAGCAGGCCGGCCTGGCGGTCGCGCTCGCCGGTGAGGCGGATCTGTTCGAGCAGCGCGTCGAGGCGCGCGCGTTCGGCGGGGGTCTGGCTGCGGAACAGGCTGGCCCACAGCGTGCGCGGCCCCTTCAGCGCCAGCGCCAGGTTGTCGAGCACCGAGAGCGCCTCGAACACCGTCGGCTTCTGGAACTTGCGGCCGATGCCGAGCAGCGCGATCTCGGCCTCGGAAAAGCGGCTCAGGTCGTGACGTTGGCCGAAGAAGGCGCTGCCGCTGTCGGGGCGGGTCTTGCCGGTGATCACGTCCATCATCGTGGTCTTGCCGGCGCCGTTCGGGCCGATGATGCAGCGCAGCTCGCCGACGCCGATGCTCAGCGTCAGCTTATTGAGCGCCTTGAAGCCGTCGAAGCTGACGCTGATGTCGTCGAGATAGAGGATCTGGCCGTGGGTCAGGTCGACGCCGGGCGTGGCGACCCGGCCGAGGCCGGTCGCTTCGCCCTCCCAGTTGGCGCGTTCGGCCAACGTTGGCGGAATGAACAGCGGGTTCATGCCTCACCTCCGCGCTTGCGCCGGAACAGGCCCATGATCCCCAGTGGCAGCAGCAGCGTCACCGCGATGAACAGCACGCCGAGGAAGAACAGCCAGTAGTCGGGAAACGCCACGGTGAACCAGCTCTTGGCGCCGTTGATCAGCGCCGCGCCCAGCAGCGGACCGATCAGCGTGCCGCGTCCGCCTACCGCCACCCAGATCGCGATCTCAATCGAGTTGGCCGGCGACATCTCGCCGGGGTTGATGATGCCGACCTGCGGCACGTACAGCGCGCCGGCGAGGCCGCACAGCATCGCCGAGCCCACCCACACCAACAGCTTGATTGGCACCGGGTCGTAGCCGCAGAACATCAGCCGCGACTCGGCGTCGCGCACCGCCACCAGCAGCCGGCCGAACTTGCTGGCGACGAGCCAGCGCCCCACCGCCAGCGCGCCGGCCAACAGCGCCACGGTGAGCAGGAACAAGGTGGCGCGGGTGCCCGGCGCGGTGACGGAGAAGCCTAGGATGCGCTTGAAGTCGGTGAAGCCGTTGTTGCCGCCGAAGCCGGTCTCGTTGCGGAAGAACAGCAGCATCGTGGCGAAGGTCAGCGCCTGGGTGATGATCGAGAAGTACACGCCCTTGATGCGCGAGCGGAACGCCAGGTAGCCGAAGGCGAAGGCGAGCAGGCCCGGCACCGCCACCACCAGGAACAGCGCCCAGGCAAAGTGCTCGGTGCCGGCCCAGTACCAGGGCAGGCTATGCCAGTCGAGGAACACCATGAAGTCGGGCAGGGCGCTCTGGTAGCTGCCGTCGCGGCCGATCTCGCGCATCAGATACGTGCCCATCGCGTAGCCGCCCAGCGCGAAGAACAGGCCGTGGCCGAGGCTGAGCAGCCCGGTGTAGCCCCACACCAGGTCGAGCGCCAGCGCGACGATCGCGTAGCAGAGAATCTTGCCGACCAGGGTCAGCGTGTACGCCGACACATGGAGCGGATGGCTGTCGGCGAGGCCGAGGTGGGCCAGAGGCAGCGCCACCAGCAGCGCCAGCGCCGCGCCGCCGGCGAGCCGGCCGGGCAGTGACCGAGCTTGGCCGAACAGCTGCATCGAGTAGGGAACAGGCATGGTGGTCTTCCTCAGTCTAGGAGCCGGCCCTTCAGGGCGAACAGCCCCTGCGGACGCTTCTGGATGAACAGGATGATGACGGCGAGGATGGCGATCTTGCCGAGCACCGCGCCGATCTGCGGCTCGAGGATCTTGTTGAGCACCCCCAGGCCCAGCGAGCCCGCCACCGTGCCGGCCAGCTGGCCGACCCCGCCGAGCACCACCACCATGAACGAGTCGACGATATAGCCCTGGCCGAGCTCCGGCCCGACGTTGCCGAGCTGCGACAGCGCCACGCCGCCGAGGCCGGCGATGCCGGAGCCGAGGCCGAAGGCCAGCATGTCGACGCGGCCGGTCGGCACGCCGACGCTGTCGGCCATGCGCCGGTTCTGCGTCACCGCGCGCACGAACAGGCCGAGCCGGGTCTTGTTCAGGATCAGCCAGGCCAGAGCCAGCACCGCGGCGGCGAAGGCGACGATCGCCAGGCGGTTGTAGGGCAGGGTCAGTGCCGGGCTCACGGCCCAGCCGCCGGACAGCCAGGCCGGGTTGGCGACCTCGACGTTCTGCGCGCCGAACAGCACCCGCACCAGCTGGATCAGCAACAGGCTGATCCCCCAGGTGGCGAGCAAGGTTTCTAGCGGCCGGCCGTACAGATGGCGGATCACCAGCCGCTCGAGCAGCATGCCGGTCAGTGCGGTGACCCCGAACGCGGCCGGCAGCGCCGCGACGAGGTACCAGTCGAAGGCGCCGGGCAGGTGGGTGCGGAACAGGTTCTGCACCACGTAGGTGGCGTAGGCGCCGAGCATCAGCATCTCGCCGTGCGCCATATTGATCACCCCCAAGAGGCCATAGGTAACCGCGAGACCCAGCGCCGCCAGCAGCAGCACCGAGCCGAGGCTAACGCCGCTGAACAGGTTGCCGATCAGCTCGTAGACCAGCAGCCGCTGCTGGACGCTGGCGAGCGACGCGCCGGCGGCGGCGCGTACCGTGGCGTCCGGCTCGGTCGCCGGGTCGGTCAGCGCCTGCAACCGGGTCTTGATCGCCGGGTCGGCGCTGTCGGCCAAGCGTTGCACCGCGGCGCGGCGCGTGGCCGGGTCGGGCGAGGCGAGCTCGAGCGTCGCTTCGGCCGACTGCAGCGCGGCGCGCACGGTGGGGTCGGTTTCCGTCGCCAGACGTTGGCCGAACAGCGGCAGCAGCGCCGGGTTGACGCTGTCCTGCAGGGTCTTCACCGCTTCGAGCCGGGCGTCGGGTGTCGGTGCGGCCAGCTGTTCGGCGGCGTGGAAGCCGTCGAGCGCCTGGCGCAGCCGGTTGTTGAGCGGTACAGCATCGAGCGTGGCCGGGTCGAGTGTCGCCGGCTGGCCGCTGTCGGCATCGATCAGGCCGCTGCCGGCCTGCAGATAGCCGTGGCCGGCGCTGTCGGCCAGCAGTCGGCCGTCGGCCAGCGCCGCGACTGCCGTGCTTTGCATCGGGGTCGGCGCGGCGGCCCAGCGTTCGACCAGCTCGGCGCGGTCGGCCGGGGCGGCCGCGGCTAGCTGGGCGGCCGGGCTCTGCGCCTGGGCGAGCAGGCTCGCCAGCAGCAGGCCGGCGCCGAGCAGGCAGTGAACAAATCGGGAAGTCATCGGATCGCGCCTCCGGTAGCGGGGAAGGCGGGCGGGCCAGCTGGCCGCGCCCGCCAGAAAGGGCTAGCCCTTGCTCTTGACTGGGGTGTCGGCGCGGGCGCTGTTGCCGGGGATGAACGGGCTCCACGGCTGCGCGCGGATCGGCGTCTTGGTCTTCCACACCACCGAGAACTGGCCGTTGCCCTGCACCTCGCCGATCATCACCGGCTTGTGCAGGTGGTGGTTCTTCTCGTCCATCACCAGCGTGAAGCCGGACGGCGCCTTGAAGCTCATCCCGGCCATCGCCTTGCGGACCGCGTCGACGTCGGTGCTGCCGGCTTTCTTCACCGCCGCGGCCCACATGTGGATGCCGACGTAGGTCGCCTCCATCGGGTCGTTGGTGACCAGCTTGTCGGCGTTCGGTAGACCCTTCCTCTTCGCCCAGGCTCGATAATTGGCGATCCACTGGCTGTTCACCGGGTTCTTCACCGACATGAAGTAGTTCCACGCCGCCAGCTGGCCTACCAGCGGCTTGGTGTCGATGCCCTTCAACTCCTCCTCGCCGACCGAGAACGCCACCACCGGCACGTCGGTGGCCTTGATGCCCTGGTTGCCCAGCTCCTTGTAGAACGGCACGTTCGAGTCGCCGTTGATGGTCGAGATCACCGCGGTCTTGCCGCCGGCGGCGAACTTCTTGATGTTGGCGACGATGGTCTGGTAGTCGCTGTGGCCGAACGGGGTGTACAGCTCCATGATGTCGCTGTCCTTGACGCCCTTGGCGTGCAGGAAGGCGCGCAGGATCTTGTTGGTGGTGCGCGGGTAGACGTAGTCGGTGCCGAGCAGGAAGAAGCGCTTGGCGCCCCCGCCGTCCTTGCTCATCAGGTATTCCACCGCCGGGATCGCCTGCTGGTTCGGCGCCGCGCCGGTGTAGAACACGTTCGGCGACATCTCCTCGCCCTCGTACTGCACCGGGTAGAACAACAGGCCGTTCATTTCCTCGTACACCGGCAGCACCGATTTGCGCGATACCGAGGTCCAGCAGCCGAAGGTCACCGCCACCTTGTCCTTCGACAACAGCTGGCGGGCCTTCTCGGCGAACAGCGGCCAGTTCGAGGCCGGGTCGACCACCACCGGTTCGAGCTGCTTGCCGAGCACGCCGCCACGGGCGTTGATCTCGTCGATGGTGAACAGCGCCATGTTCTTCAGCGAGGTTTCCGAGATCGCCATCGTGCCCGACAGCGAGTGCAGCACGCCGACCTTGATGGTGTCGGCGGCGAAGGCCGGGGTGGCGCCGAGGAAGGACGCGGCGACGGCGGACGACAGCAGTTTCAATGCGGTGCGACGGTTCATGCTGGCTACTCCTGACAGGGGGCGGAAGGGCTTGTCAGACAGTGAGCAAACGGCATGCCAATGCGGTAAGCGGGGTGGAAGAGGGGACGAACGGCGTGAACAGCGGTGCTGCCGGTGTTGCGCCGCACCAGAGCAGGGCGGGGAGGGTGCGACGCGCGCCTTATCTTGGAGCCGGCAGGCTGACCGTGCTCGACAGCCCGCCGCCGGGCGCGTCGGCGAGGCTCACCTCGTCCACCCGGCGATCATGCTGTCGGCGTTACCGCAGTTTCGTGAGGCACAAAAAAAGAGCCCCGCCTAGGCGGGGCTGCATCACTTGTATGAAGGTCGGCCGAAAGGCCAGGGTACGACTTACAACGACTGCGTTGCCGGACGGCCGACGGTCTCGGCCTTGTCCTTGTTGAAGCCCATCAGGTAGTACATCACCACCAGGAACACCAACCAGCCCGGGCCGATGATCAGCGCCACGCGGGTGTCCGGGAAGTAGGCCATCAGGCCGATCACCAGCGCGAGGAAACCGAGCGCGATGTACGAGCCGTACGGGAACAGCGGCATCCGGTACGCCAGCGACGCCAGTTGCGCCGGCGACAGGCTGCGGCGGAACTTCAGCTGCGACAGCAGGATGATCGCCCAGGTCCAGATCGCGCCGAAGGTCGAGATCGCGGTCAGCCAGGTGAACACCTCTTTCGGCGCCAGGTAGTTCAAGAGCACGCCGACCAGCAGCACAGCCACCGACAGCAGCACCGCCGCGTTCGGTACGCCGTTCTTGCCAACCTTGGCGAACACCGGCAGCGCCTGCTTCTGCTGTGCCAGGTTGTAGAGCATCCGGCCGGTACTGAAGATGCCGCTATTGCACGAGGACAGCGCGGCGGTCAGCACCACGAAGTTGATGATGCCGGCGGCGGCCGGGATGCCCATCTTCTCGAAGGTCATCACGAACGGGCTGCCGGTGGTGCCAATCTGATCCCACGGGTAGATCGCCATGATCACGAACAGCGCGCCGATGTAGAAGATCAGGATGCGCCAGAACACCGAGTCGATGGCGCGGGCCAGCGATTTCTTCGGGTTCTTCGCCTCTCCGGCGGTCAGGCCGATCATCTCGACGCCGAGATAGGCAAACATCACCATCTGCAGCGACATGAACACGCCGCTCCAGCCGTGCGGCATGAAGCCGCCGTGCGACCACAGATTGCTGATGCCGGTGGCGAGGCCACCGTTACCGAGACCGAACACGATCATGCCCAGGCTGGAGACGATCATCAGCACGATGGTGACGATCTTGATCAGCGCGAACCAGAATTCGAATTCACCGTAGGCCTTCACCGCGATGAAGTTGACCGAACCCATCATCACCAGCGCCGCCAGCGCCCAGATCCAGGTCGGCACGTCCGGGAACCAGATGCCCATATAGATGCCGACCGCGGTGATCTCGGCCATGCAGGTGACGAGCCACAGGAACCAGTAGTTCCAGCCGGTCAGGTAGCCGGCCATCGGGCCGAGGTAGTTCTGCGCATAGCGGCTGAACGAGCCGGCCACTGGGTTGTGGATGGCCATTTCGCCGAGCGCGCGCATGATCAGGAATATGGCGAAGCCGCCGAGCGCGTAGGAAATCATGATCGCCGGGCCGGCCATCTTGATCGCGGTCGCGGAGCCGAGGAACAGGCCGACGCCGATCGCGGCACCGAGCGCCATCAGATTGATGTGGCGCTCCTCGAGCCCGCGATGAAGGGTCTCTTGATTGTCTTGCATGTATCTCTCCTGAACGGCTCCCGGTGAGGAGCCTTGCATCTTGGATTGCCGGGTTGTTGTTAACGCCGCGTTATCTTCGCGGCTGTCACTGGCGTGGCCGCCTGGGGGGGGCGATCTACCTGTCATGCAAGGTTCATGACGGGAAAAAGTGTAGCACCTCGTCCCGCGACGATGGCATCGCTATATAAGTGTTTGTTATGTGCTAGTGCCGGTTTTTGCGTATTTTTCTGAATTTGTCGAAACAAACTGTTTCATTTAATGGTTAGGCGGCAATTAATTCTTCATCTATCGGATTGGGAAATGAAAAATAGGTGAAATCTGCCTATAAGGCTGGGCTGATGCAGGGGTGGAAAATAGCCGGACCGGCCCGACAGCAAGGCAAAAGTGTCGCCAATCGATTGTCGGACGATTTGATGTCGAGAGAAGGTGGCCCGGCCGAACGCCAGGTTGGCCGAACCGGTGGACAGCAAAACGGCCGTGCCGGCGCAACCATAAAGTCGCAGGCCGGCACGGCCGTTGGGGCAGGGCGGGATTACTCGACGCTTTGCAGCGGCAGCTTCGGATAGACCCGCACCAGCACGATGCGCGGCCCGTTCATCTTCTTCACCACCACGCTGAAGTGCTCGAAGTCGACCTTCTGGCCTTCCTTCGGCAGGTCGCCGAGCTTGTCCATCACCAGGCCGCCGACCGACTCGACCTCGTCGCTGTCGATGTCGATGCCGAGTGCGCGCTCCAGCGAGAACAGCGGCAGGCTGCCCTTGCCGATCAGCGTATCGTCGTCGAGGCGGGTCCAGTCGTTCTGATCCTGGCGGAACTCGTCGCGGATCTGCCCGACCAGCGCTGACAGCAGGTTGTCCAGCGTCAGAAAGCCCAACGGGTTCTGGCCCTTGTAGCCGACCATCGCGAAGTGCGGCGCGCCCTTGCGGAACAGGCGCAGCAGCTCCAGCGCCGGCATGTCTTCCGGCACCAGCTCGACCGGGCGCAGATAGTGTTCCAGCGCATGCAGGGCCTTGCCGTGTTTCTGCGCCAGGAACAGGTCCTTCAGGTGGATCACCCCGAGCACCGTCTCGCCGTCGCGGTCGAAGTAGGGGTAGCGGCTGAAGCGGTGCTGGTAGGCGGTCTCCAGGTTCTCGTCCAGCGTGCGGTCGCGGTACAGGCCGGTCACCTCGCCGATCGGCCGCATCAGGTCGGACACCTGCAGCTCGCCGAAGTCCAGCGTGTGCGCCATCACCACCCACTCGTCACGGGTGAACTTCTCGGTGGTGCGGCTGCTGCGCAGGATCAGCTTCAGCTCGTCGGACGAGTACTGGGAGTCGTGGCCGTGACCGCCGTCGAGGCCGGCCAGCTTCAGGATCGTGTTGGCGCTCACGTTCAGCACCCAGATCGCCGGGTACATCAGCCAGTAGAACAGATAGAGCGGCGTCGCGGTCAAGATCGACACGTTTTCCGGGCGGCGGATCGCCATCGACTTCGGCGCCAGTTCGCCGACCACGATGTGCAGGTACGAAATGGTGAAAAACGCGAAGAAGAACGAGATGCCGTGGATCAGCTCGGCCGAACGGATGCCGATGCCTTCCAGCAGCGGTGCCATCAGCCGGGCGAACGCGGGTTCACCGATCCAGCCTAGGCCCAGCGAGGCGAGCGTGATGCCGAGCTGGCAGGCGGAAAGGTAGGCGTCGAGATGGGAGTGAACCTGGATCAGCAGCCGGCCGCGGATGCCGTGATGTTTGGCCAGCGCGCGTACTCGGGTCTGGCGCAGCTTGACGAGGGCGAACTCGGCTGCGACGAAGAAGCCATTGAGCGCGACCAGTGCAAACGCCGCAATGACAAGTAGAAGGCTTTCCAACCGGGGTGGGTCTCATGTGATGAACGAGATACCAGTATACCTGCCAAGCGGGGGGGAAGGGGGAGCGCACAGTGCATGCTTGGAAGTACTCATAAACAAGGTAGAATAGCTAAAACATAAGCATTTTTTTGCGAAATACCTAGCCAACAGGTAAAACTTAGTCTTCAGAGTAGTCCACATAATAACTATGTAATACATTTTTGGCATATAATAGTTTTTGGCAAGTGTGTATGTCATTGTTTGCCGCATTGATCCTCACTGAAAGGGAGATTTTTTAGATGAAACGTATCGTATTGCTCTCCGTCCTCGCCGCCATGCTGTCTGGCCCGGCTTTCGCCGCTGGCGAACCGGCTGCTGCCGCTACCGGAACCGCCACTTCTAGCACCGCCGCCGCAACGGGGGCCGCGGCTGCGGCTGGTACGACGGCTGCTATCTCGACCGCGACCATGGTTGCCATTGGGGCTGCAGTTGCCGGCGCCTTGGCAGTTGCGACCAACTCCGACTCGTCGACTTCGCACTCGACTACCACCCACCACTGAGCGGGCGCTGTTTCGCCTAAAGTTTTGACCGCTTTGCAGCTGCTCTGTGAAAGCCACGCCATACGTGGCTTTTCTGTTTTGCGTCGGTCGTCGCCCTGGTTGTTTATTCCGTGTCGAGTTCGAATACTTTCAAGTTTTTAGCCAGCAGTCTGTCTTTCTGCGTGGTAGGCAGTGCGATGGCTGCCCCCAGCCTGACGGGGCAGGATGGCTACATCAATATGCCGAATGCGCTGACCGGTGAGGATGGCACCTGGAGTACCGGCTACAGCTTCGATCGGCCCTACGGTACATTCTGGACGTCGATGACCGTGCTGCCTGCTCTGCAGTTGGGAGCCCGCTATGTGTCCTATATGGGCATTTCCGATTTCGTTGATCGGGGCAACCATTACGGCCGCTACAAGGACAAAGTCGTTGACCTGAAGCTGCAGGTCGTACCTGAGGGAAGTGCCGTGCCTGCCGTGGCATTAGGCAAGACCGACTTGGTCGGGAATAAACTGTCTAGTGGCTATTACGTCGCTGCGACCAAGCATGTCGGCGAAGTAGAGGCCTCGGTAGGATATGGTAAGCAGCGGATCGAAGGCCTGTTCGGTGGCATGCGCTGGACACCAAGCAGTCTCTCCAATTGGTCCTTGGTCGCCGAGTATGACCATAACAATTACGCTCACGATTTTCGAGCTGCGGACACCGGTGCCGCGGATCGAAAGCAGGGCCTGAAAGCAGGGCTGGAGTACCGTTGGGGTTGGCTGGCCCTACAGGTCGCCAAGCAGGATAAGGGGCCCAGCGTTAACGCGATGGTGAACATCCCGCTAAACGAGCGGGAGTTCGTGCCGAAAATCTACGAGCCAAGCTGGTATGCGCCGTCGACGGTTCCGGTTCGGCCAACCTCAGAGCAATGGCGCGACGATCCACTGTATGCCGCGCGCCTTCAGGCGGCGTTGGAAAAACAGGACTATAAGCTTGTCGCCATCGATTATCGCAACGGCACCTTGTCACTCAGCCTGTCCAACAGTCGCATCTCTAATCTGGGCCGTTCCGTCGGCCGGGCGGTGCGCACGGCACTGTATTTCGCGCCGCTCGAAACACGCACGATCAAGGTCACGCACACCGAGCTGGACATGCCGGTGGCGACGTATGAATTCTTCAATCTTGCCCGACTGCGCGATTATCTCGACGGCAAGATCGATCGCCAAATGTTCGATCAGTTCGTGTTGGTTCGACCGGCGTTCCCGTCGGATCGGCCTGAGTTAACGCATGACCGTGGCGATCTGCAAGCGGGCTTGCGTGAAGCACCGGGGCTTGAGGTGCTGACGTCTCAGGACGGCGACTTTGTCCAGCTCAAGCAGCAGGATGCCCAGCTCAACCGCTTCAAGATCGCTCCCAAGCTATCGTTCTACTTTAACGACCCGAGCGGTGCCTTGCGTTACGACCTGAGTGCGGCGGCTAACTATGACCGACGGCTGTCCTCCGGGCTCTACTTTAACTCGTCGGTGGGCGCCTCGCTGGTGGAGGACGTCAGCGCGGTGAGCCAGCCATCGAACAGCGTGCTGCCTCATGTCCGCTCAGACGTGGCGGATTACAAGAAGAACGGACGAGTCAAACTGTACCGAGCCTTGCTCAACCAGTACTACAAGCCGGCAAGCGACTGGTATGCACGGGGCTCTGCCGGCTTCTACGAGGAGATGTACGCCGGTGCCGGCGGGCAGGTGCTGTACGCCCCGAGTGACCGACGTTGGGCGATGGACGCCAGTGTCGATGCCTTGCGACAGCGCGATTTCAAGGGGTGGCTTGGGTTTCGCGATTACAAGACGGTCACGGCGCTGGTCGCCCTGCATTACCGCCTTCCCTATGGCATGACAGCGACGATGCGCGCCGGTCGTTTCCTCGCGAAGGACACCGGTGTGCGGATGGAGCTGAAACGGCGCTTTCAGTCCGGTATCGAGATGGGCGCCTGGTATACCCACACCAACGGCAAAGACATTACCAACCCAGGCAGACCGGACGCACCCTACTATGACAAGGGTATTTTCTTCTCGATCCCACTCGACTCGATGCTGGCGGTCGACACTCGCAGCACGGCCGGTTTCTCGATCTCGCCGTGGACTCGCGACGTCGGTCAGATGGTGTTGAGTCCGAACGATCTCTACGACCTGCAAGAGAATCCTGCTCGGGACATGTCGCTGTACGACGGGCTCGGCAATTTTGCCGAGCGCGCCGATGAGGTCAACAACCCTGCGGTCAACCCGACGATCGAGCGCTTCAATCCTTGGCCAGGCATGCGACTTCGGCTGGAGGATTCGTCGCTGTCCCTGCCTGACATGCCGCTCTTCCTCAAGGGGGCGCTGCTGACCGTCGGTGCCGTCGGGCTGGCCAGTCTCAATGACAAGCCCTGGGACAAACTGATGAAAGAGCATCAGGGCAATCCCTTGCTACGCTCCTGGGGCAGCTTTGCCAAGGCCGCACCCTGGCTGGGCTTGGGGGGCGCAGGCATGGCATTGGCTCTTGGCGACGATCGTTTGCAGAACACCGGCTTTATCGCCCTACAGTCGGCGGCCGTAGCCGGTGCCGGCAGCGTGTTGCTTAAGGAGGCTGTCAACCGGGCGCGACCAGAGGGAAATCTCGGCCCCTGGTCGCAGCAACCATCAGGACAGCCGCGCAGCGAAAGCTCCTTTACTTCCAACCATGCTGCATTGGCCTTTGCGCTGGCGACCCCCTTCGCGTCCGAGTATGACGCTCCATGGCTCTACGGGCTCGCCTCGGTGGCCGCGCTGGGAAGAACCGCAGATCGTCAACATTGGTTATCAGACACGGTGGCCGGTGGCGTACTGGGCTATGTGTCGGGCAAATGGCTATGGTCGGCGCAGCGACACGACTGGCGTTATCAGGGGGTGCTGGATGTCGGCCCGAATCAGCTTGGCGTAAGAGTTAAGGCGAGCTACTGATCGCCAGATTTACAGACAGAATAATGATCGAATCGGAGAGTGTTACCACGATGCAAAATAAATCGCTGAAGCACCGAAAAAGGGCAGTAACTATCTTAGGGGCTGCCAGTCTGTTATTGGCGTCCTCATTGACCTCGGCTACGACTGTGCCTGGAACCAGTCCTTTCCTGAATCCGGCTTTCGATGCCAGTTCCGGCCTTCCTTCAATTGCTAGTGGCGGGATGAGTGGTAATACTCAAAAAACCGGCCCGAGTTTGTTGCCCACGCTCAGTAAGACCGAGATTATAGAGCAGCAAAAATCAGCATTCGTTGATTATGTCGCGCAAGTTACCGGGCAGAAATTGCCAATATTTGGCAACGAGTTGTTCCAGTCGGCACCTGGAACATTTTCGCCGTTAGATGGTACACAGGTCAATGGCGATTACCTGATCGGCCCTGGTGACGAACTTCAGATTCGTGGTTGGGGCATGGTCGACATTGATTTAACTGTAACGGTTGATCGCTCGGGCAGTATTTATTTGCCGCGAGTCGGGTCGGTCAAGGTGGCAGGGGTCAAGTACCGCGATCTGCAGGGCTATTTGAAGAAAGCGGTTAGCCGAGTCTTCACCAATTTCGAACTGACGGCCAGTGTCGCGCAAACCCGGTCGGTGCAGGTGTACGTGGTGGGGCATGCAGTGCGTCCGGGGACCTATACCTTGGGAGCGATGAGTACCTTACTCAATGCGCTTTTCAGTTCCGGCGGTCCGACTGGCACTGGCTCGATGCGCAATATCCAGCTCAAGCGTGGCGGCGAACTCGTCAGCCACTTCGATCTTTACGAGATGCTGGCCAGCGGTGATAAAGGCCGCGATGCCCCGTTGCAGGATGGCGATGTCATTTATATTCCCGAGGTCGGCCCGCAAATCGCTTTAACGGGCAATGTAAAACGGCCGGGAATTTTTGAGTTGAATGGTAACAATTCAGTCGCGGATGTACTGAAGTGGGCTGGTGGTTTCGACTCGGCGGCAGTCCGCAAAGATATCATCGTCGAAAAGAGTGTCGATAACCGTTATCAAACGCTTGCGGAACTAACTGGAGATAAGGGGAAGATGGATGCCCAACTGGCAAGGATCCCACTTTCTTCGGCCAACGTATTGCGGGTGTTCGCACCGGGTGCCGTGCCGGTTGAGGCTCAGAAACAGCGCGAATTTGTTCGCGTCGGTGGGGAGGTCAACCAAACCGGTGTGTTCCAGATTGCCAAGGGAGAAACGCTCCGTGAGTTGATGGCCCGCTTGGGCGGCACCACCGACAACGGTTATGTCTTTGCGATGCGGCTGCAGCGTGAAAGTGTGCGTGTAGAGCAACAGGCCAAGCTGGAGGCTGTCGTCGACCGCTTTGAACGAGAAATCGAGAGCTCGACTAAGCAGCGGATTTCCGGAGCGGTGGATCAGGGCAATGTGATGGCGATCAATGCCGAAGCCGAAAGTCAACGCAAGTTGGCGCAAAAAATGCGGACGGTGAAGGCGGATGGTCGGATTGTGCTTGAATTGGACGATGGCCGTGCCGGAGTCCAGAACTTACCGGAGCTTCCCCTGCAAGATGGCGACAGTATCTACGTGCCCAGAATGCCCGGGACGGTGGATGTGCTCGGGTCCGTGTTCCAACAGAACTCGTTTATTTACAAGCCAGGCCGCCGAGTGGGTGATTATCTGAACCTCGCCGGTGGCCCGACGCAAAGTGGCGATAAGTCCGAAATGTACGTGATTCGAGCCGATGGGACGACGCAAAGCGCCAGTTCCTCGGGTTGGATCGTGGGCCTTGGCAGCGCGCGAGTGAATCCGGGAGACACGATTGTCGTGCCGGAAAAGATCGAGCGCAGCAGCTGGACCCAGTCGTTGAAGGACTGGACGTCGATTCTTTATCAGTTTGGCCTTGGTGCTGCTGGGCTGAAAGTGCTGAAAAACTGATCGTTCAGGCCGGGAGGGATCACCCGGCCGTCTTGAACCATGGAAATAGAGCTATGACTGAGTCTCAAAAAAATTCGTCGCCGGTCGAAGCGGAGGACGAACTTAGCCTAGTAGACGCGCTTATCATCGTAGTCAAGCAGCGCAAGTTGATCGCGGCTTGTACCGCCGCCGTCGGTGGGTTAGCCATTATTGCCAGCCTGCTGATGACGCCGATTTTTGCTTCGACTGCGACGATCTTGCCCCCTCAGCAGCAAAGCTCGGGTTTGTCGGCGATGCTGGGGCAGTTGGGGGGGCTGGCCGGAGCGGCGGGAGGTATCGCTGGTCTGAAAAACCCGAACGACTTGTACGTCGGTATGTTGCAGAGCCAAACGGTAGCCGATGCTTTAATCCGGCGTTTCAAACTGCAAAGCAAGTTTGGCACCGAGACACTGGTCGATACGCGGGCTACGTTAGCCAGTATCAGTAATATCTCGTCGTCCAAGGAAGGGTTGATCAATGTGCGGGTGGACAACGCCGACCCCAAATTTGCCGCTCAGCTCGCTAATGCCTATATCGATGAGTTGATTAAGCTGAACAAGTCCTTGGCCCTTACTGATGCCGCACAACGTCGGGTCTTTTACGAGGCACAGCTTAAAGAAGTGAAGAGTCAGTTGTTGGCAGCAGAACTAGCCTTAAAGAAGACCCAGGAATCGACAGGGCTGTTGCAGCCTGACGGTCAGATTCAGGCGATCATCAACAATGCCGCGCAACTGAAGGCAACTATTTCCGCTAAAGAAGTGCAGCTCTCGGCCATGCGTAGTTTTGCCACCGAACAGAACCCGGACTATCAACGAGTGCAGCAGGAGATTCTGGGTCTGAAGGCGCAGCTGGCAAAGCTGGAACAAGGGCAATCGCAAGGCGCTGATTTCATGGTGCCGACGGGCAAGGTGCCGGAGCGGGGTTTGGAGTATGTTCGCCGTTTGAGAGACGTCAAGTATTACGAAACCATGCTGGAGCTGCTCTCCAAACAATATGAGCTTGCTAAGATTGACGAGGCAAGAGATGCGTCCAGCATTCAAGTGTTGGATAAAGCGATCCCCTCTGACAAACCGATCAAGCCAAGGAAAGTATTGATTAGTGCCTTGGGGGTCCTCTGCGGCTTCTTCATCGGGGTTATGCTCGCTTTTGTGAAAATGGTGTTCATCAAGAGGCGTACAGATGACCCGGAGGGGCGTTGGCAAGAGTTGGCCAATGCATGGCGATAAGTGATTGTGCTCACTTCCCTCAAAACCCAGCTTCAGAGCTGGGTTTTTTCACGCATCAGGAAGGAATGTAGGAGCGAGCGGCCGGAAAAATGAATACTTGCATTACATTCGCGGTTGGCGAGAAAACCAAAGCCGCACCGGCCGGTGGCCTTTCGGCCAACCTAGCGGGTGCGGCTTTCGATCGATCGGGCAGCTTACGCTACCCGGTCACAGCGCCTTACTTGGCAGCGGAAGCAGCCGGCTTCTTGGCAGCGTGGTGCTTTTTAGCAGCGTGGTGCTTCTTGGCGTGGTGCTTGGCAGCAGCCGGAGCCGAAGCGTCCTTGGCTGCTTGGGCTTTCTGGGCCGGAGCCGAAGCGGCTTTCTTGGCAGCGTGGTGCTTGTGAGCGTGCTTCTTGGCGTGGTGCTTGGCCTTGGCAGCAGCCGGGGCCGAAGCGTCTTTGGCGGCCTGGGCTTTCTGAGCGGCCGGAGCCGAAGCGGCTTTCTTGGCGTGATGCTTGTGAGCGTGGTGCTTTTTAGCGTGGTGCTTGGCAGCAGCCGGAGCAGCAGCGGCCGGAGCCGAAGCAGCTACTTTTACGGCAGCGGCCGGAGCGGCTTTCGCGTCAGCGGCGAAGCCAGCAGCGGAAGCCAGACCAAAAGCGGCGGACAGGGCGAGCAGGGTCAGTTTTTTCATGATGTGTTCCTCAGCGAGTCGTTGGTTTCGTTTCGGTTTGGCACCGGATTCGGTGCGTCCTTGAGGTGCATACTACGAAGCGAAATCACGGCCGTCTGTTCGCCAAATGTGAGCACATGTAACCAAGTGTTCGAGTGGAGAGTCATCAGGCTGCCCAATGTCCTAGGACAGCGGGCCGGCTGCAACGCCCTGGCCCGATGGTGACTTACAGATTGTCGTCCTCGATCTGTTTGCGGATCGTCGCAAAGAAGCGGTAGATCGACTCCACCGCCGGCGAAATCCCGGCCAGCCATTCCTCGCGCTGCTGCGGATCGGCGGTGTCGAGGTAGGGGCGCATCTCCGGGTCGGGGTGGTGTTCGTAGGCCAGCGCCATGATCGGCACCAGCGCCTGCGCCTGTTCCTCGTCGTCGAACAGCAGGCCCCAGTCGTCGTGCATCAGCTCCATGCCGGCGCTGAACCCCTCCGCCCAGTCATTGCCGTGCACCACGCCGTGCTCGTCCGGCTCCAGCCAGGGGTGAAATTCCTCGCCCGCCTGCAGGGTGTGGGCGATGTCGAACCAGTGTCCGGTCAGCAGTGCGACGAACTGCTCCAGCGCCTTCTGCGACGGAAACGCCCGTTCGTCGTCGAACGCTTCGCCCAGGATCAGGGTCAGGCACTCGGTCGGCTTGATCGACTCCGGCCCGCTCTGCAAGGCGGCGAAGAAGCCGTCGAGCTTTTCCAGGCTCATCGCGCCCTGGTTTTTGAAACGCGCCAGGGTGTCGCCCAGGCGCTGGTAATCGTGGTCGGTCAGCGGTGTGTGCTTCATGGTGATCGTCGGGTAGCCAGGAACGGAACTGCATTATCTGACAAATCCCGGCGGCGGCGGGTTTGGTGTCGCACGCTCATGTTGGCCGAACGAGGAATAGAGCGGGCACGAGAGGGCCGCCCCATGAAAAACGCCCCCTGTCGAGACGACAGAGGGCGCAGGGGGTGGGGACATCGACTTACTTCTGTTCGGTTTCTTGTCCCGCTTCGTTCTTCACGGCCGCGACATTGCGCGCGTCGTAGTAGGCCTTGTTGGCCAAGTAGTGCTGGCGACGCGCTTCCTTGTCGGCGATCTTTTCGGCCAACTTGGCCGCTTTTTCCTTGGTGGCCTGGGCCCGGGCTTCGGCGCCAAGCGCCTCCCGCTCGGCCCTGGCGGCCATCGAGATCGCTTTTGCGGCTTCGCGCTGCGCCAGTTCTTCCGCTTCGATGGCGGCCAGTTCCGCCTTGGTCTTGCACGGGCCGGTCTTCTCGAACCACGCCACCGATTCGACGTGGGCGGTGTTCGGGAACATGTTAATGATGCCGGCCGCCTTCAAGGTGTAACCCTTCCGCTTGACCAGCACGCCGGCGTCGCGGGCCAGGGTGGCCGGGTTGCAGGACACGTAGACGATGCGCTGCGGGGCGGTGTCGTCGTTGATCGCCTTCACCAGCTCGACGGCGCCGTCGCGCGGCGGGTCGATCAGCATCTTGTCGAACTTTCCGAGCGCGGCGAAGCTCTCCTCGGTCACGTCGAACAGGTTGGCCATCTCGTAGCTGACCTTGTCCTGCAGGGCGTTGTGGGTGGCGTTTTCGACCGCACGCTTGACCAGCGCCTGGCTGCCTTCCATGCCGTGCACCACGGCACCGGAACGGGCGATCGGCAGGGTGAAGTTGCCGATGCCGCAGAACATGTCGGCGATCCGTTCGCCCGGCTGCGGGTCGAGCAATTTGAGCGCGCGCGCGACCATCACGTTGTTGATCTGCGGGTTCACCTGGGTGAACTCGGTCGGGTAGTACGGCATCTCGACGTCGAAGTCGTCGATCCGGTAGGTCAGCTTCGGCGCGTCGAGCGGGTAGATCGGGTAACAGGTGTCCGGCCCCTTCGGCTGTAGCCACACCTGCAGCGGGTGTTCGGCGGTGGTGTGGGTGTCGACGAATTGGGCGAACAGGCGTTCGTCGTCGCGGCTGATCTCGTCCATATTGCGGAACACCAGCACGCTGACCTCGGCGCCGACGGCGATCTCCACCTGCGGCATGCGTTGCTTGATCGACAGCGTGGCGATGAACTCGCGCAACGGGTCGATCAGGTCGGAGATGTGCTTGGGCAGGATGTGGCACTCGTGCATGTCGGCGATGAAGCTCGAGCGCTTCTCGTGGAAGCCGACCAGCACGCCGCCCTTCTTCTCGACGTAGCGCGCCGACATGCGGGCGCGATGACGGTAGCCCCAGGCCGGGCCGGCGATCGGCGGCAGGATGCGTTCGGCCTTCACCTTGCCGATGTGGGCGAGGTTGTCTTCCAGCACGCGTTGTTTCATCGCCACTTGCGCGGTCGGTTCGACGTGCTGCATCGAACAGCCGCCGCACACGCCGAAGTGCGGGCAGCGCGGGTTGGTGCGGACGAAGCTTTCCTTCAATACGGAAACGGCGTCGGCGTTCTCGTAGCTCGGCTTCTTGCGGAAGCTGCTGTAGCTGACGGTTTCGTACGGAAGGGCGCCGTTGATGAAGATGGTCTTGCCGTCGACATGGGCGACGCCACGGCCTTCAAAGTCCAGCGATTCGATCAGGGCGACCGGATGGGAATGCGTCATTGTTTTGCTTGTCAAATCAAAAGCTAAAGGTGCGATTTTCTCAAAAAAGCCGGGTGCGCGCAGCGCTTTTTTGGCACGCCGCGGGAACGGTTGTTTTCTGTTAAGATGCGGCCGTTACCAAATATTCAGGATGGATGGACATTTCGATGCGTGGTTTGGCGTGGTCGCGAATGATGATGGGTCTGCTGGTCGGCGTATTGCCGCTCGTTGCACGTGCGCAGGTGCCGTTGCCGGATCTGCCGGTGAATACCGCCGGGCAGCACATCGTGGTCAACCTGCCGCAGACCCGGCTGTTCGTGTTCCAGGACGGCAGCCTGGTGGCGAGCTACCCGGTGGCGGTCGGCAAGATGCTGACCGCGACGCCGACCGGCGACTACGCGATCAAGGGCGTCTACCGCGACCCGAGCTGGCACGTGCCCAAATCGATCCAGGAAGAGATGCGCCGCAAAGGCAAGCCGGTGCAGACGGTGGTGCCGCCGGGGCCGGACAATCCGCTCGGCCCGGTATTCATCCGCTTCGGCGAGCCGAAAATGGGCCTCGGCTTTCACGGCACCAACGCGCCGGCCAGCGTGCCGGGCTTTCGCAGCCACGGCTGCGTGCGGATGAAGAACGACGACGTGCTGGAGCTGGCCGGCACGGTGAAGTACGGTTCGTCGGTGACGGTGGCGTACCAGTCGGTGCTGCTCAACGAGGATGGTGCCGGCCAGCTGTGGCTGACCGCCTATCACGACGGCTACAAGCACAAGGATATCGAGTACCAGGCGCTGGCCGATGCACTGCTGGGGTGGCAGCGTGACCGCGGCGTGGCGGTGTTCGGCAAACGGGTCAACGAGGCGCTGAAGACGCGCAACGGCAAGCCGGTATGCTTGACCTGCCGCAGCCCGGGGTCGACCAAGATGGCCGGCGAGCTGACCGTGGTGCGCTGGCAGCAGCCGCCGGCGCCGAAGCCGAGCATGCCGGCATCGCCGGCCGAGCCACTGATGGAGCCGGTGCCGGATGCGTCGTCGCCGTCCGCCGGCACGCACGCCAAGTCGCCGGTGCCGGGTAAGACGGCATCCAAGGCGACCCGCCCGGTCTAAAGCTTGGCCGAACCGGCCTGAACAGCACGGCCCCTTGCTTTTAGCAGCAAGGGGCCGTTTGCATTGAGGCACTCCGCGTCAAGCTGCCTCGCACAGCTCGGCGGCCAGTTCGGCTACCCGGCCGAGCGCGCGCTCGTAGGCGTCGCTCCACGGGTAGCAGCACGACAGCCGCAGGCAGTTGCGGTAGCGGCCGCGCGGCGAATAGAGCAGGCCGGGCACCACGGTGATCCGTTCGGCCAAGGCGGCGCGGAACAAGGCCAGCGTGTCGACCTGCGGCGGCAGCTCGACCCACAGCAGGCAGCCGCCGGACGGGGAGCTCGCGCGGGTGCCGGCCGGGAAGCGCTCGGCGACGAAGCCGCGAAGCCGTTCCATCTGCGCCATGAAGTGGCGGCGCAGCAGCCGCAGGTGATGGTCGAAGCCGCCGCTCTCCAGGTATTCGGCCAGGGTTTCCTCCAGCAGCCGCGGCTGCGCGATGCTGGAGGCGAACTTCAGCCGGGTGGTGTCGCGCAGGAACCGTCCCGGCGCCATCCAGCCGATCCGGAACCCCGGCGCCAGCGCCTTGCTGAAGCTGGAGCAGAGGATCACCCAGCCGTCCTGGTCGTAGGCCTTCACCGCGTCCGGCGTGGTCGCGCCGTAGTAGAGCTCGGCGTGCGGGGTGTCCTCGATCAGCGGCACCTGGTACTGGTTGACCAGTGCGGCCAGCCGCTTCTTGGCCGCCAGCGGCATGCTGCTGCCTAGCGGGTTGTTCACCGTCGGCTGGACCAGGATCGCGTTCAGCCGCTTCTCCGCCAGCAGCACCTCCAGCGCGTCGATCGACATGCCGTCGTTCGGGTGGGTGGGGATCTCGATCGCGGTCAGCCCCAGACTGCGGAACAGCGGGATCAGCGCGAAGTAGGTCGGCGACTCGACCGCGATGGTGTCGCCGGGCTTGCACACCGCCCGCAACGCCAGCTGCAGCGCCTCGGTGCAACCGTTGGTGATCAACAGGTCCTCAGGCGCCAGCACCACCCCCCAGCCGATCACCCGCTGCGCGATCTGGCGCCGCAGCCGAGCCGAGCCGGGCGGGAACGGGTAGTCGGTGGCCAGTTCCGGATGCGCGCGGGTCAGCCGGTTGAGGATGTGCTTGAGCCGGGTGGTCGGGTAGAAATCGCTGCCGCGCGGGCTGGCGAGCGACAGGTCGATATAGCCTTCCTGCGCCTGCGCGGCCAGCACCGCCTCGAGGTGGTCGAGCAGCGCCTCGCCGCTCGGCTGAGCGACGCTCTGCTTGCGCATCCGCGGCAAGGGCAGCGTCGCCGCCGCCTTCACGTAGAAGCCCGACTGCGGCCGCGCCTCTATGAAGCCGCGGTCTTCCAGCGCCCGGTACGCGGCCAGGATGGTCGACGGGCTGACCTTGTGCATGTCGCAGGCCTTGCGCACCGACGGCAGCTTCTCGCCGGGCCGCACCACGCCTTTCTGGATCAGCGCGATCCATTCGTTCACCAGCTGTTGATAGATCGGTTCGTGCGCCATCGCGGGTCACCAGCACAGTTATTTCGAATATCGACCATAACAGTTTGGAAAAGTGAAAACTGTTATGGTCTCAATAGTGTTTTTTTGAATCTGTAATTGTACAGCCCCGATCGCTACCATGCAGCCAACGAATTCAATCTGCTGTGGTTGGCTATCATGCAACTCAACTTTATTGCGCTGGTGACGTATCTGACGGTGATGGGGATCACCCCCGGGCCGAACAACCTGGTGCTGGCGGCGTCCGGCATCAACCATGGTTTCAACCGCACCGTCCCGATGCTGCTCGGCATGGCGATCGGGCTTGGCTTGCAGGTCGGCATCCTGACCTGCTTCCTCGGCAGCCTGGTCGCGTGGATGGAAAGCCTGAAGCTGGTGCTGGCGGTGGCCGGCTGCGCTTACCTGTTGTGGCTGGCTTACAAGATGGCGCACGCCGCCCAGCCGGGCGAGCAGGGCGAGGCCGAGGCGATGGGCTTCGTCGGCGGCCTGCTGTTCAACTGGCTGAACCCGAAGGTGTGGCTGATGGGCTTCAACGTGGTGATGGTGTTCCTGCCCGAGCGCATGGCGGTGTGGCAGGCGGCGCTGCTGTTCATGCTGCTGGCTATCGCGGTGACGCTGCCGTGCATCGCGGTGTGGGCGTGGGGCGGGGTGGCGATCAAGCGCTTCCTCGACTCGCCGCGGCGTCTGGCGCTGTTCAATACCAGCATGGCCGGCATGCTGGCGCTGACCGCGATCTGGCTGCTGGTCGAGATGCTGCCGGCGGGGCTGCAGGTGCCGGCGCTGTCCCTTTGAAGCGTTGCTCGTTGTACCGTTATCCGAATAGGCCGGCGTTTGCCGGCCTTTTCGCTGGCGGCGTACAATAGCCGCTTTGCGATTTGACCGAGTTCATCCCCATCATGATCCGTACCCGTTTTGCCCCGAGCCCGACCGGCTACCTGCACATCGGCGGCGTGCGCACCGCGCTGTTTTCCTGGGCGTACGCCCGCAAGAACGGCGGCCAGTTCGTGCTGCGCATCGAAGACACCGATCTGGAGCGCTCCACCCCGGAATCGGTGAAGGCGATCATGGACGGCATGCACTGGGTCGGTCTCGACTACGACGAAGGCCCGTTCTACCAGACCCAGCGCTTCGACCGATATAAAGAGGTCATCCAGCAGCTGCTGGCCTCGGGCCACGCCTACCACTGCTACGCGTCGAAGGACGAGCTGGAAGCGATGCGCGCCGAGCAGGAGGCCCGTGGCGAGAAGCCACGCTACGACCGCCGCTGGCGCCCGGAAGAAGGCAAGACGCTGCCGAACCCGCCGGCCGACGTGCCGCCGGTGGTGCGCTTCAAGACCCCGCTCGACGGCGTGGTGGCGTGGGACGACGCGGTGAAGGGCCGCATCGAGATCAGCAACGAGGAGCTCGACGACCTGATCATCGCCCGCCCGGATGGCAGCCCGACCTACAACTTCTGCGTGGTGGTCGACGACTGGGACATGAACATCACCCACGTGATCCGCGGCGACGACCACGTCAACAACACCCCGCGCCAGATCAACATCCTGAAGGCGATCGGCGCACCGCTGCCGGTGTACGGTCACCTGCCGATGATCCTCAACGAAGACGGCCAGAAGATGTCGAAGCGCCGCGACGCGGTCAGCGTGGTCGACTACGCCGACAAGGGCATTCTGCCCGAAGCGCTGCTCAACTACCTGGCGCGCCTGGGCTGGGGGCACGGCGACGACGAATTTTTCTCGCTCGAGCAGTTCGTCGAGTGGTTCGAGCTGAAGGACGTCAGCCCGTCGGCGTCGCGCTTCAACAACGAGAAGTTTCTGTGGCTGAACGCCCAGCACATCAAGGCCGCCGACAATCTGCGGCTCGCCCAGCTGATCGCACCGCGTCTGGCTGCGGCCAACATCGACCCGGCCAACGGCCCCTGCCTGAGCGAGGTGATCGCGCTGGTGAAGGAGCGGGTGCAGGACCTGAACGCGCTGGCCGTCGAGTGCGACTACTTCTACGTGCGCCGCACGCCGTCAGACGCCGACCTGGAGAAACACCTGTCGGACGAGTCGCGTGCGCGGATGGGCCGTTTCGCCGATCGCCTGGAGGCGTTGGCCGACTGGAACGCCGAGAGCATCCACGGCCTGTTCAAGCCGTTCTGCGCCGATGAAGGCATCAAGATGGGCCAGCTCGGCATGCCCCTGCGCGTGCTGGTGTGCGGTACCGCGCAGACCCCATCGGTCGATGCGGTGCTCGCGCTGATTGGCCGCGACGAGGTGCTCGCCCGCATGCGGAGCTGAGGCGCCGCCGTCGTCACCTGAAAAGCCGTCCCTGTGGGGGCGGCTTTTTTTTGTGCCTGCACCGCAGCCGATGAACATGGAAATGCCATTTTGTTATTCGTGTAGATTCTTTAAATGCGTATAATTTTGACGCCGTAGATCTTGCTGAAAACAATTTAAAAAATCGGGACAGTCCAGGAATGAGAAACCTCAAAATCGCTTACCGGCTCAGTGTCGGCTTCGCGCTGATCGTGCTGCTGTTCGTCATCGGCGCCGTGTTCATCAAGGCACAGCTGGGCTCGCTGACCGTTGGCATCGAAAAACTCAATACCATCGCCTTCCCGCGTAACGTCGCGATTGGCCTCTTGCTCGACTCGGCGAACGAAGGCCGGGTGCAGGTGCGCAATATGGTGCTGGCGCCGAATCAGGTTAGCTTGCAGGGCTCGACTCAGAAGCTCGACGAGGCGCTCGGCCGCTTCCATGAGCAAGAGAAGGTCCTCGACCAGTCGGTCCAGCAGTTGGGCGCTTTCGACGAAGAAAAAGTGCACATCGCCAAGCTGGGCGCGGCGTTTTCCGACTGGGAGAAGAACATCCTCGAAGTGCGCGAGCTGCGCCTGAAGGGCGATACCGCCGGCGCGACCACGCTGCTTATGACCGGCCAGGGGGCGGTGGCCGGCCGCAAGCTGAGCGACACCTTGCGCGCCTACGCGAAATACAACATTCAGGTGAACACCCAGATCAACGAGGTGCGCCTGCAGGAAGCGCACAAGATCGGGTACGCGGTATTGACGGTTACCGTGCTGGCGGTACTGCTCGCGGTGGTCGCCGGCTTCCTGGTGTCGCGCAGCATCACCCGTCCGCTCGACGAGGCGGTCGATTCGCTCGAACGCATCGCCGCGGGGGATCTGTCCGAACGCATCGCCACCGATTCGGCCAACCATGAGATCGCGCGGTTGAACAACGCGATGGCGCGTACCATCGAGGGCCTGTCCGGCACGCTGCGTACCGTGCACGGCAGCGCTAGCCGCCTGATCGGCGCCGCCAGCGGCCTGAATACCTCCAGCCGCACTGTGCGCGAGGGCTCGGATCGCCAGTCGGGCGCCGCGACCGCGATGGCGGCGGCGATGGAAGAGATTTCGACCAGCATCAACCACATCTCCGACCTGTCGCGCGAGGCGCAGGGCCTGTCGCAGCAGTCAGGTCAGCAGGCGCGCTCCGGCGCCGACGTGATCAATACAATGGTCAGCGAGATCGAGCGGATCTCGGCCGCCGTCGGCCAGGCGGCGGGCACCGCGCAGGGACTGGGCGCCGAGGCGGCCAAGATCACCGCGATCATCAACGTGATCAAGGACATCGCCGACCAGACCAACCTGCTGGCGCTGAACGCGGCGATCGAGGCGGCGCGGGCCGGCGAACTGGGGCGCGGCTTCGCGGTGGTGGCCGACGAGGTGCGCAAGCTCGCCGAGAAGACCTCCGCGTCGACCGCCGACATCACCGCGATGATCGGCTCGATCCAGGCGGGCGCCAGCAATATGGCGAACCAAATGCAGCAGACGGTGAGCCAGGTGACCGGGGGCATGGAGATGGCGCGCCACGCCGGCGGCGCGATCGCCGAGATCAACACCAGTACCACCAACGTGGTCGGCATGATCGACGACGTTAGCCGCGGGCTGGCCGAACAGGCGGTCGCCAGCCACGACATCGCCAGCAGCGTCGAGCAGATCGTGCAGATGGTCGATCAGAACGCCGACGCGACCCGCTCGGTCGCCGAGGCGGCCGGTGAGCTCGACAGCCTCGCGCAGTCGCTCGAGGCCGAGGTCAAGCGCTTCAAGCTCGCGCACTGACCCGTTCGCCGGCAACGACAAGGTTGGCCGAACCCTTGACTGGGTTCGGCCAACCTTTTTTCGTCCCTCCAACGCCTTGTTGTCGCCAGAGTTTGCACCGCTATGCCATCGGGTGCCGTGTCACGTGGCGCCGGTAGTTAGCACGCAGTCTTTGCTTCCATCTGTCACCGATACGCTGGCCGGCACCCTGATTATGCTGTCGATCGCCGGGTTCTTGCTGTGGTCGAAACTGCATGGTATCTGCCGAACTACCTGGGTTGGCGGCACTTGTTGGAGCGTGGCGGAATGGGTATCGCTCCAGAAATGGTTCTTCGCCACGCGATTGATTAATCCCAACGAAAGACGCGAACAGAGCCTTACTTTTAATACAAAGAAGTTTCATGGAAAATAAAACATCTTGATATTTAATACATTTTAACTATGCTTAAAATAAAATTGATGATTGATGCATATAATATTTTCACCTATCCTTGAAAAGTAGAGCATAAACTCAAACATAAACCATAGGCGGTTCCATGGTTCAAGCTTACAAAAACAAGGCGGGGGGGCTGCTTCTGTTGCTAGCCATCCTGGGCGCTATGACAACGGTGCTGGCTGGGCAGGTCAGTAGTCTGTCTCTCGGCCTAGCATCAGGCGTTCTCATCGTTGGGATTGTACTTATCGTTGTAAATCAATCTCGCTGGCAAGAGACAGTCCTCAACGTTCGTACAGAGGAAAAGCCGTTGCACCCAGGACAGTCTCGCCAAAACGAGGCTAGGGCTGACATCGGGTTGGGGCGACTTTGCCAGGAGGTGATACCCATCTGGTCGGGACAAATTGAGCTGGCCCGTAGCCACACAGAAACGTCAATCACCGCGCTCGCCAACGATTTCGGTGGACTGTCCCGCCGACTGCAGTCAGCCGTCGAAATACCCCAATCCCCCGCTGGTGACGGACTAGTCGATCTGATGAGCAAAAGTCAGGCCGAGCTTTACGCCATTATCGAAGACCTGCGCGGTGCTCTGACCAGCAAAGAGGCCCTGTTGCGCGAAGTCATGGACCTTGCAGGGCACACACAATCTTTGGAGCAAATGGCGACAGAGGTAGGTGTGCTCGCCAAGCAGACCAACCTCCTTGCGCTAAATGCCTCGATTGAGGCCGCGCGTGCAGGAGAAGCTGGGCGTGGCTTTGCCGTCGTGGCGGATGAAGTGCGCAAACTTTCGACGCTCTCCGGTGCGACGGGGAAAAGAATCAGCGAAACCATTGCCACCGTCAATCAAGCGATTGTTTCCACCCGTTCCCTCTCGCAGCAATATGCCGTTCAAGACGAAGAAATGGTGACCAATTCCGGCAACGCCATTCAACGCATCGTCACACGTTTTCGAGAGGCCGCGACCGATCTGGTGGAATCTTCCCAAGTATTGCGTGAAGAAGGCCGCCTAATCGGCCAGGAAATAGCTGACGTCCTCGTGGCGCTCCAGTTTCAGGATCGAGTCAGTCAGATGCTTCAGCATGTGCGGGCCGATCAGGAAAAGCTCGCACGCCAACTGGTCGATCAGTCTCAATACATTGATGCCAACTCATGGCTCGATGAGCTGGCGAGTACTTATACCATGCCGGAACAACACGCCATCCATCGTGGTGAAGTACCACGCGCCATCGCCGTGGGAAGCATCGAAAACAGCGAAAGTACCGAAATCACATTCTTCTGATCTGCACATCAAACCACTAGGTAGGGGAAACCTATGGCAAAAACCATTCTGGTTGTCGACGACTCTGCTTCCTTGCGCCAAGTCGTCAGCATTGCCCTCAAAGGGGCTGGCTATGATGTGATTGAGGGGGCCGATGGCAAGGATGCCTTGGCCAAACTGGACGGTCGCAAGATTCATCTCATCATAAGCGATGTCAACATGCCGAATATGGACGGCATTTCCTTTGCCAAAGCGGCCAAGCAACTCGCCGCCTACAAGTTCACCCCTATCATCATGCTGACGACCGAGGCCGGTGACGCCATGAAGCAGCAAGGTCAGGCCGCCGGGGTCAAAGCCTGGGTCGTCAAGCCATTCCAGCCAGCACAGATGCTCACTGCCGTCTCCAAACTGATCTTGCCCTGACCTGTTTCGAATCTGCGGAGAGTACGACATGAGTAACACACCCTACCGTCTCTCGTTCGACGGCGAAGTCAACATCTTCACCGCCGCGGAAAGCCATAGCCGGCTGCTGGCCGCCTTGGCAGAAGGGGTGGAAATCGAGG
The DNA here is from genome assembly GCF_055597485.1 of Crenobacter sp. CS_VA4. Taxonomy (NCBI): domain Bacteria; kingdom Pseudomonadati; phylum Pseudomonadota; class Betaproteobacteria; order Neisseriales; family Neisseriaceae; genus Crenobacter; species Crenobacter sp. CS_VA4. Next base: position 14,739 of record NZ_JBVMAE010000022.1, on the reverse strand, counting down.
TGGACATTTCTCTCGTCAGGGAAGTTGACGCCGCGGGTCTGCAACTGATGGTTGCCGCCAAGCTTCAGGCTGCCGCACAGAATAAGTCACTGCGCTTCGTCGGCTACAGCCTGGCTGTTTCCCAGATACTGAAATTATGCGATTTGCAGGAGTTGTTTGACGACTCTTTGCTCCTTCCCAAGGCAGAGCACGCATGAACATGGACGACGCTTTCCAGACCTTCATTATCGAAAGTCGTGAACTATTGGAACAGATGGAGGAGGCGCTGTTACGTATCGAGCAGATGCCAGACGACGTCGACACCATTAACGCTATCTTCCGTGCCGCCCACACCATCAAAGGCTCAGCCGGGCTGTTTGCGCTTGATGCCATCGTCGGGTTCACCCATGTTGCCGAAAGCGTGCTCGATAAAGTGCGCAATGGCGAATTGCGCATGGACAGGGAGCGCGTCGCTCTGTTCCTTGAGACTCGCGACCATATCGGCGCCCTGGTCGAAGCGGTCGCCGCCGAGAGGGAGGTCGACGAGGCTGTGCATAAAACCGGTGCGGCCTTGGTTGCACAATTCGAAAACCTGCTGGGCACGGAACCTCGCCTCCACGTCGATACCCGAGTGGCAGTCCAAACCGATGCGACAAAGGAAGCGGATGGCGGCGTCAATACCGACAATTGGCATCTGTCCCTACGCTTTGGTTCGGAGGTGTTGCGCAATGGCATGGACCCGCTAGCCTTCATCCGCTATTTAAACACCTTTGGCGAAATCGTCAGCATCGTCACCCTGGTCGAGGAGATTCCGCCTCTGGCTGAGCTGGATCCCGAATCTTGCCATCTCGGCTTCGAAATCAATTTTCACAGCACCGCCGACAAAGCCACCATCGAGGACGCTTTCGAGTTCGTACGCGACGATAGCGTCATTCGCATCCTGCCGCCGCGCAGCAAAGTCACCGAATATCTGCAGGTGATTGAGGGCATGCCCGACGAAATGCTGCGTCTTGGCGAAATTCTGGTGCGTTGCGGCACGCTGACCCAGCACGAGCTGGATAGCGCACTGCACCAACAGCAGGCGGTGCCGCAGGACAGTAACGTCCACCTAATCGGCGAAGTCCTGGTGGAACAAAACCTGGTGTCGTCGACGGTGGTCGAGGCAGCTCTCGACAAACAAAAGCAGGTCAAAGACCACAAGCCCACCGAGGCCAGCCTTATCCGCGTCGATGCTACCAAGCTGGATGAACTCATCAATCTAGTCGGCGAGCTCATTATTGCCAGTGCCGGCGCCAGTGTGGCGGCACACCGAGCCGGTGCGAGCGAACTGATCGAATCAACAACCTTGCTGTCCCGTTTAGTCGAGGAAGTGCGCGATTCGGCGCTGAATCTGCGCATGGTGCAGATCGGTATAACGTTCAATCGCTTTCAGCGCGTGGTTCGCGATGTCGCCAATGAGCTGGGCAAGGAAATCGATCTTGTCATCAGTGGTGCCGAAACGGAACTGGACAAGACCATCGTTGAAAAGATCAGCGACCCGCTCACCCATCTGATCCGTAACGCGATGGATCACGGTATCGAGTCCACTGAGCGCCGTGTGGTCGCTGGCAAGCCTGCTCAAGGCTCCGTGAAGCTCAATGCCTTCCATGATGCTGGCAGCATCGTCATCGAAGTCTCTGATGACGGCGGCGGCCTGCCCAAGGAAAAAATCCTTGGCAAGGCTATCGAGCGCGGCCTGGTAGCCGAAGGGCAAGCGTTGTCGGATAAGGACATCTTCAATCTCATCTTCGAGCCGGGTTTCTCCACGGCGGATCAGATCAGCAATATCTCAGGGCGTGGCGTGGGCATGGATGTGGTGAAGAAAAACATCTCAGCACTGCGCGGCACGGTGGAGTTGAACAGCATCGAAGGCCAGGGTACCACCGTGCGCATTCGTTTGCCGTTGACCCTCGCAATTATCGATGGCTTCCTCATCGGCGTCGGTTCCGCTGTTTACGTGGTGCCGCTGGATATGGTGGTGGAGTGCATCGAACTCCCCCGTGACGGTACGGCCAGCGGCCGAGACTATCTCAACTTGCGTGGCGAGGTTTTGCCTTTTGTCAGGCTGCGCGACTTGTTTGAAATGAAAGACGAAGCCGTGCGCCGTGAAAACGTGGTAGTGGTGCAGGCGGCGGGCCGCCGCGCCGGCTTGGTGGTGGACCATCTCATGGGCGAATTTCAAACCGTGATCAAACCATTGGGCAAGATATTCGGCCACACCCATGGTCTGGGGGGCTTCACCATTCTCGGAAACGGCGAGGTCGCGTTGATTCTTGATGTGCCAGGACTATTGAGCCAGGTCGTGCGCTATGACGATCGGCACCATGGCACGCCCGCACACGCCAATCTGATGAAGCAATAATTTACAGCCAGTCGTCGAAGTCAGCGAAAGCCTTAGATATACAAGCAGTTAATCAGAAAAGGAATGAACCCCATGACTGTCGCCAAGAAAATGCTCCTGCTCGTAGTGTCCGCGCTGCTGGGTATCCTCCTCCTCGCAGGGGTGAGCCAATACCAGATGGGGAAAGTGTACGACTCGGCCAATTTTGCCAATGAAAATGTGGTGCCCAGCTTAGTTCAGTTGGATACGGCGCTGGCTTCCTTGGCTAATTTGCGTGTCCAGTTATGGCAGCATCTTGCTTCGCAGGATGCAAATCAGAAAGCCGCGTTGGAAGAAAAAATGAGCGGCAACCTGAAAAAAGCAGAAGAAGGGTTGAAGGGGTACGAAAAATATCTTGCCGACGACAAGGATAGGGCACTGCTGGCTGCCGATCGGGCCGCATTAGTCGACTATGAAAACTTGAGGGGAAAAGTGCTCGCCTTGTCCAAGACAAATTCGGACCAGGCACGCGAGCTGCTTTTTGCCAATCAGGGTGTTTTGGCAAAAGTTGGAGATGCCTTTGCTGATCACCGCCAGTACAACGTCGATCTTGGAGCAAAAGCATCGCAAGAAGCAGTAGCGGCTAAGCAGTCAGCCACGATCATCTCCATCATTATTACGGCCATCACGCTGATCGTTGTGGCAGTGATCGGTTTTGCGGTCACTAGGGGCATTATTCGTCCGCTCAATGAGGCGGTGAATGGTGCGACCCGTCTGTCGGAGGGGGACATGACCGTTAACTTCAAGATCACGTCGAAAGACGAAGTGGGTCAGTTGATGGCGGCCTTGCAAGCCATGACGAGCAAACTGTCGCAGATTATCGGGGAAGTGCGCAGTTCCGCTGACGCTTTATCCTCCGCCTCGGAAGAGGTGTCTGCTACGGCGCAAAACCTAGCACAGGGAGCCTCCGAGCAGGCCGCATCGGTGGAAGAAACCACGGCCTCGGTCGAGCAGATGTCCGCCTCTATCACGCAAAACGCCGAGAATGCAAAGGTGACGGAGGACATGGCGACCAAGGCCAGCAAGGAAGCCTCGGAAGGGGGACGGGCTGTCAAGGAAACCGTGGCGGCGATGAAGACCATCGCAGACAAAATCGGCATCGTGGATGACATCGCTTATCAAACCAATCTGCTGGCGCTCAATGCGGCGATTGAAGCGGCCAGGGCTGGTGAGCATGGTAAAGGGTTTGCCGTGGTGGCGGCGGAAGTGAGAAAGCTGGCCGAGCGCAGCCAGGTGGCGGCGCAGGAAATTGGTGAAGTGGCGAAGGGTTCGGTTGCGCTGGCGGAACAAGCCGGCTCATTGCTGAATGAGATTGTGCCATCCATCACCAAGACCTCTGATTTGGTCCAGGAGATTGCATCGGCGTCCGATGAACAGTCAACCGGGGTAAGCCAGATCAATACCGCGATGAATCAGCTTTCGCAACTGACACAGCAAGGGGCGTCTGCCTCGGAAGAGCTGGCCGCAACAGCCGAGGAAATGAGTAGCCAGGCTGAAATGTTGCAGCAACTCATGGGGTTCTTTACGGTTGCCAGTATTGGCGAACAGCGGCGCCCAGTAACAGTCTCGAAAGTGGGCGAGGCAGCGCAGCACAAGTCCACTATGGTCCCGATGCCACGTATCGATAAAAAGACGGCAACTGCCCATGCGGCCGTGGCCAACGACTTCGTCAAATTCGAGGCTTGAATCATGGGCGAGTTAGTTAAAGAGGAAAAGGAAATACCGGCCGTCACCGCCGAGACGCATCAATACCTGACTTTCAATCTGGCGGGGGAGATGTTCGCGGTCGGCACGCTCACGGTCAAGGAGATCATCGAGTACGGCCATCTCACCACCGTGCCAATGATGCCAGCCTTCATCCGTGGGGTGATCAACCTGCGTGGCGCCGTGGTGCCCGTCATCGATCTAGGCGTGCGCTTCGGCAAGCAGCGCACCGAAATCACGCGCCGTACCTGCATTGTGATTCTGGAGGTCACTGCCGCTGAGGAGAAACATGTGCTGGGAGTGGTGGTGGACGCGGTGAGCGAGGTGCTGGAAATCCCCACCAACGAAATTGAACCGCCACCGGCATTCGGTGCGAAGATTCGCGCAGATTTCATTCAGGGCATGGGCAAAGTTGCCGGCAAATTCGTGATTCTTCTGGATGTCGGCAAGGTGCTGTCGGTCGATGAAATCGTGGCACTGGCAACCGTTTCTGAGGAGGTAGAGCAGTACACCGCCAACGCCTGAATCCTTCAGTCCCCAGGGGCCGTTTCCTCAGTAAACGCAGCCCCGGTAAACGCGTGATATGTGCTCGCGAGGATCGCCATGAATATCGTGCCTCTAAGCGAACGTGAATTTTGTCAGTATCGGGACCTGCTTCGTGAACTAACAGGTATCCATCTTTCTGATGCCAAGCGGGCCCTGGTGAGTGGTCGGCTGGCCAAGCGTATCCGGCAGCACGGTCTGAGCAGCTATAGGGACTATTTTCAGTGCCTGATGGCCGATAAGGCAGAGCTGCAGATAGCCGTGGATCTGCTCACTACCAACGAGACCTACTTTTTTCGCGAACCCAAGCATTTCGATTTCCTGCGCGAGGAAATTGTCCCCGGACTGCGTAGCCGCTCCCCTGTACGAATATGGTGCGGGGCCAGTTCCAGTGGCGAGGAGCCGTACACGATTGCGATGATGCTGGCTGAATCGTTGGGCTCCTGCCAGTGGGAGGTGCTGGCTTCAGACATCAATACCCAGGTGCTGGAGACGGCCCGTGCCGGGGTGTATCCCATGGAGCGTGCGACGGGCATTCCCCACCCGTACCTGGTTAAGCACTGTCTCAAGGGCATCGGCGAGAACGAGGGCAAATTCCTGATTGCGCCGGCGCTACGACAAAGAGTGTATTTCCAGCAGATCAATCTCAACTCACCCCTGCCCAGAGTGGGAGAGTTCGACGTGATCTTTCTGCGCAATGTGATGATTTACTTTGATCAGGAGACCAAGCGCCAGGTTGTGCAGCGTTTGGTGGCGACATTGCGCCCTGGTGGCTGGTTCATCGTCAGCCACTCAGAGAGCTTGAACGGCGTCACGCAAGCCTTACGGGCGGTCAAACCTTCGATCTACCGTAAGCCCGATGCGTAATCCCGGTGGTGGCGTCGAGATTTTTTGCCCCCCGGAGAGCTTTACTTCGGCGATCGTCATACCAGCATTTGCACGGTGATGGACTCTTGCGTCTCGCTGGTATTTTGGCACCCTCATCGCCTGATCGCATGCTGCCGTACCGTTCGGTGATTGTGTTTCCGAACCTGAAAAAGAGCGCGGCGCTGAACGTGGGCTAGACGAGTGTAGAAGCCGCACGGCGGGTGATGAGTGCCTATGGACGGTCATTCACCTACGAACATGTCGAGGACGTGAATCACCAGCATCTAGTTTCGACAGCTGGAGTGGATATGTTTTTCTGCGGCAACCTACGAAGAGGTAATAGGTACAACCATGTGCCGCCCCACGATCGAAGCTGAAAGGAGCAGGGGATCATGCGTCCAATAAAGGTCATGATTGTGGATGACTCTGCCGTCATGCGACAGGTGCTGTCTGCCACACTGTCTGAGCTGGTTGGCATTGAGGTCATTGGCGTGGCCTCTGATCCCATCTTTGCGTTGGAGAAAATGCGCCGTCAGTGGCCCGACGTTATTGTTCTGGACGTGGAAATGCCACGCATGGACGGCATCAGTTTCCTCAACAAACTCATGGCCGAGCATCCGACGCCAGTGGTCATTTGCTCCTCGCTCACCGAAAAAGGTGCCGACGTCACCATGCAGGCTTTCGCCGCCGGAGCGCTAAGTGTGATTACCAAGCCCATGACCGGTTTGCGAGACTTCATTCAGGAGAGCTCTTCCGACATGGCATCGGCTATCCGTGCGGCGGCACAGGCGCGGCTGTCATGCTTGCGCCCCCCCGTCGGTGCCTCGTCTACGACACTGAAGCCGGCAGTGAACAAGCCCGCCAGTCGCGTCGATATGATGATGCCTGATGAACGCCGGGGGGCGCCCAAGCTCTCGGCCGACGCCATGCTTGAGGCTCCCAGCGGTTTACAACACTTGCCAACCACCGAGAAAATCATCGCGCTGGGTACGTCTACCGGTGGTACGCAGGCGCTGGAGGCAGTGCTGACTGCATTGCCAGCTACTGTGCCTGGCATGGTGATCGTGCAGCACATGCCGGAGAAATTCACGCAGAGCTTTGCTAACCGGCTGGACAGCCTGTCACGCGTCGAAGTGCGCGAAGCGAAAAACCACGATCGCATCTTGCCAGGCCGCGCCCTGATTGCGCCGGGTGGTAAGCACATGCTGGTCAAGCGCAACGGTGCCCAATACCACGTCGAGGTAGTGGACGGCCCGCTGGTCAGTCGCCACCGGCCCTCGGTCGATGTACTGTTCCGCTCAGTGGCCCAGGCGGCAGGCAAGAACGCGATCGGTATCATCATGACGGGTATGGGCGACGATGGCGCGCGCGGCCTGAAGGAACTACAGGGCACTGGCGCTATCACTTACGCGCAGGACGAAGCCAGTTGCGTGGTTTTCGGCATGCCCAAGGAAGCCATCGCACTCGGTGGCGTGAGCGAAGTTGTGCCTCTGGAACGCATCGCAAATATCATTGAACGTTATGGCCGCTGATCCATCGCAAACATTGGTCGAGGCAATCCTGATTGTCGACGACAGCATCGTGCAAAGACAGCATGCGGCGGGTCTGTGTCGACAGCTGGGCCTTGAGGCCATTTTTGCGAAGCCGCCGATGGCCTTCAGGCACTCGAGCTGCTAGCTGACCTGGGTACCCCACGCCTAATCGTGGTTAATCTCGAAATGCCGGGCATGAACGGCATCGAATTCATCCTGCAGTTGGCAAAACGCGGGATATCGGCACCGCTCGTGGTGGCCTCCAGCAAGGATATCCGTTTGATCAGCGCAGTCGAGAACATGGTACAGGCACTAGGCCTGCCAGTGCTCGCGGCCTGGCAAAAGCTACTTACCAAGGACCAGCTTGCCGAGGTGTTGCATCCCCCTCGGGGTATGGCATTACCTTTCGCACCAGGAGGACACAAGAGCGAGCCCGTCATCAGTGCGTGCGAGTTGGCCGCCGCTATTGTTGATCAGCAGTTGCAGTCCTACTATCAGCCCAAGGTGGATCTGAAGACCGGCCTGATCAAGGGGGTAGAGGCGCTGGCACGCTGGCCGCACCCAGAGAAGGGCTTTATCCCCCCCCCCGACCACTTCATTCCACTGGCTGAAAAGCACGGTTTGATACACGACCTTACATTGGGAATTGCCGGTCAGGCCTTCGCCCAGACAGCCAAGTGGAAACAGCGTGGTCTTCATCTGACTGTCGCGGTCAATTTGTCGCCACTGTTGCTGGATTCGGCAGACTTCATTGCGGAGGCCGACGAACTGTTGCGCCAGCACCAGTTACGCGCCGAACAAGTGGTGTGGGAGGTTACGGAGAGCTCGTTGGCTGCCGATTTTGGAATGGCGCTGGGTAATCTGGCGCAGCTGCGGCTAAAAGGTTTCGGCCTGTCTATCGACGACTACGGCACTGGTTTTGCGTCGATGCAGCAACTATCGCGTATTCCCTTCACGGAACTCAAGGTTGACCGCTCGTTCATGCATGGCGCACATCAACGGGAGCATCTGCGTGTCATTCTTCAATCTGCGCTGGACATGGCTCGTAATATGAACCTAGTCACTGTGGCCGAAGGTATCGAAACGGCCGAGGATTGGAAGTTGCTGCAGGAATTTGGCTGTGCCTTAGGGCAGGGCTACTTCGCCGCCAAGCCTATGCTCGGGGAAGTCTTGCCCGGCTGGATAAAAGAGAACAAGGTTCGGCTGCGTGGCCTGAGAGCCTAGTTGTCGCATCTCGGATGATTATCTAAGCCACCGCAGCTGGGAACTGCCACTGCCCGTGAAGGAATAGTTAAGCTTCTGTCGAGCGTCCCAATCATGATCGTCCGACTCCATAAACAAGCCAGCACCCCCTAGCCATCCGTGCCGAGATCCGGGCTGCCACCGGCACCAACGTCGAACTGGCCGCCCACTACAACGTCAGCGTCTCGACCATTGCTAAATGGCGCCGCCGTCAGTCGGTCGTTCCAATCAAATCCAACCAAAGCCAGGCTTGAGTGGCATGCTGGATGGGATGGCATGCCAGAGCATATGAAAAACAAAGAAGCCCTGATTTCTCAGGGCTTCTTTGTTTAATTTGGCGGAGAGGGAGGGATTCGAACCCTCGGTACGCTATAAACGTACGCCTGATTTCGAGTCAGGTACATTCGACCACTCTGCCACCTCTCCGTTGAGTCACGCATTATATACAACTCAATTTGAGTGTCAAGCGTGTTTTTGAAAAATGTTTATAGCCCCTGAATCTTCACTTTCTGGCCGGGCTGTAGGCGGTTGACCATGCTGACGCTGTTCCAGCGCTTGATGTCCTGATGGTCGACGCCGAACTTGCGCGCGATGCTGTAGAGCGTATCGCCCTTCTGCGCCACGTACTCGCCGGACGCCTTGCTCACATTGCTACGCGCCGATGTCGGGGTGCTGTTGTCCTCCTGCGCGAGCAGGGTCGGGGTGGCAAGGTTGCTCTTGTCGACGGACAGTACCTGGCCGAGCCTGACGCTGTCGTCCGCCAGGCCGTTCAGCGTCTTCAGCTCGGCGACGCTCAGGTTATAGCGGCGAGAGATGTTATAGAGGGTATCGCCGCTGGCAACGGTGTGGCGGCTGTTGTTCGACACGACCGGCGTGGCGTCGGCGACCGCGATGGCGCGGGCCGGGGCGGGGCTGCTGATGGCATTGTCCGCCAGGGCCAGTGCTTCGGTGGCGGCGCTGACGCTGCTCGGCGCGCTGGTCTTGGCGGTCGGAGCGGCCAGTGTCAGTTGCGTCGCGGCGGAGCCGGTGCCGTTGGCCGCGATCGGTGCTTCGGCGGCTTTGACGGCGATCGGTTTCACGTCGGCCACTTTGACGATGTCGCTGGCCGGTGCGGCCTGGGCGAGCGCTGTGGCCGGCTGCGCGGCCGGTTTGGTTTGAGCGACGGCGATGGTCGGAGTTGCGGCGATTGTCGGTGTGGCCTTGGCCGGTTCGACGCTCTTCACCTCGGCCACTTTCATCGTCGCTGCCGCGGCCGGGACGGTGGCGGCCAGCGGCTGCTTGAGTTCGGCGGTCATCAGCGGCGGGGCGGCCGGCTTGGCCGCCGGTTCCGGATCGACCTTGGCGATCATCGTCGGTGCGCTGATCGGGCCGTCGTCGCGGTCGATTAGGTTGCCGTTGCTGGTGGGGTTGCCTTTCATCACCACCAGGATCGGCCGGCCGGCGCTCAGCGTGCTGCCGGAGACGCGGTTGACCGAACGCAGTTCGCCCGCGCTCATGCCGTAGTTGGCGGCGACGTCGGCGACGCTTTCGCTGCCGCTCGGGGTGTAGACCTGCCAGGTCATCAGGGGCTTGTCGCCCCACTTGGCGAGGTTGCGTTCGAATTTTTCCAGGCGGTTGGCCGGGAGCAGCATCTGCCGGCCGTTCTTGTAGGCGTACACCGGCAGGTTGAAGCCGGGGTTGAGTTCCTTGAATTCCGACACCGACATGTCGGCGAGCTTCGCGGCGATGTCGATGTCCATGTGCTTGCCGGTGGTGACGGCGACGAAGTAGGGCTTGTTCTGGAAGCGGTCGAGCTTGAGACCGTACTTCTCAGGGGCGGTCAGCAGATTGCGCACGGCCAAGAGTTTCGGCACGTAGTTGCGCGTTTCGGCCGGCATATTGATGTTTTCGTAGGTCGGCTCTTCGCCGCGGGCGCGCACCCGGGCGATGGCGCGGTTGACGTTGCCTTCGCCCCAGTTGTAGGCGGCGAGCGCCAGCGACCAGTCGCCGAACATGCCGTAGAGGTTTTCCAAGTAGTCGAGCGCGGCGCGGGTCGCTTCGGTGACGTCGCGGCGGCCGTCGTACCACCAGGTCTGCTCGAGGCCGTACTGGCGGCCGGTGGCCGGCATGAACTGCCATAGGCCGGAGGCGCCGACCGGCGACATGGCGCCGGGATTAAACGCACTTTCGACCAGCGGCAGGAAGGCGATTTCGGTCGGCATGCCGCGGCGTTCCACTTCATTCATGATGAAAAACAGGTACTTGCGGCTACGGTCGAGGGTGCGTTTGAAGTAGTCGGGGCGGGAAGCGTAATAGCGTTCGTGACGGCGGACCAGCTCGCTGTTGACTTCGGTCATCTGGAAGCCTTCTCGAGCACGTTCCCAGACGTTGTCGCCATTTCGCAGCAAACTGCTGTTGAGCAGCATCATGTCGAGGCCGCTGGACAAGCCGACGTCCACGCCACGGGGGTCAGCAGTGCTGGCTTGCGCAGGGGCGGATATTTGGTACAGGCAAAGCAGCGACAGCGACAGCGCCAGTGGCTTTAAACGTTTCATTACGGCAGCTCGAGGGTATTGTGATTTTGGGCGATGCTATATAGCCGCAGTATTGCGTGTCAATGAAAAAAATCAAATGATTTCAGGCGCTTTGGCATGATTCGGGCTATGAACGGTGCCCCATGAGAATTGACCCGAGCGGCATGGTTAGCGGAAGCGGTTTTTCCAGTCGCGCAGCAGTGCGAAGCGTTCGGCCGGCTCGGCCAACTCGCGTCCGGCCTCACGGCGGCAGCTGGCGCGCACCTCGGCCTGGTCGACGCGCAGGAACGGGTTGGTCGCCAGTTCCAGTGCCAGCGTCGACGGCAGCGTCGGCCGGTCGGTGGCGCGGCTTGCCTGGTCCTGGCGTTCGCGCTCGGCCAGCGCCGGGTTGCCCGGTTCGACCGCGCGGGCGAAGCGCAGGTTCGACAGCGTGTATTCGTGCGCCGGGTAGATCAGCGTGTCGCCGGGCAGGCCGGCGAGCTTCTGCAGCGAGCGATAGAACTGCGGCGCGGTGCCTTCGAACATCCGGCCACAGCCGGCGCCGAACAACGTGTCGCCGCAGAACAGCCAGCCGGCGCCGTAGTAGGCGATGTGGTCGAGGGTGTGGCCGGGCACTTCCAGCACACTGAACGGTTGGCCGAACAGCGTCAGCTCGCTGCCCTCCATCACCGGCTCGGTGACGCCGGCGATAGCCGCCGGGCCGTACACGGTCAGGTCCGGGAAATGCCGTTTCAGTTCGGCGATGCCGCCGACGTGGTCGGCATGGTGGTGGGTGATCAACAGTGCCTTGAGCGTCAGACCGTGTTCGGCCAGCGCGGCGAGCACTGCCGCGGCGTCGCCCGGGTCGACGGCGATCGCGCGGCCGGCCGAGTGCAAAAGCCAGATATAATTGTCTGAAAAGGCGTGAACCGGCGTGACGGTAATCATGGCTAGAATCAGTCTCCAAACGAAGGCGCGATAATGGATAGTTTCTCCCGCTGGCTTGGCGACACCGAGCTGGGCCATTACCTGCTGGAACGGGAACGGGCATTTTACGACCGTACCGTGGCCGATGTGTTCGGTTTTCACGCGGTGCAACTGGGCCTGGCCGAGTACAACTTCCTGCAGGCGAACCGCATCGCCTGGCAGGCGCGGGTCGGCCGCAGTCCGGCGGCGGTGATCCAGACCGAGCCGGAGCGGCTGCCGTTCGACAGCCGCAGCATTGATCTGTTGGTGCTGCCGCACGTGCTCGACTTCGCGCGCGAACCGCACCAGGTGCTGCGCGAAGTCGAGCGGGTGCTGATGCCTGAGGGCCGGGTGGTGCTCACCGGTTTCAACCCTGCTTCATTATGGGGGATGCGCCGGCTGGTGCAGGGGCGTGATCAGGCCCCGTGGAACGGACGCTTCCTGACGCTGCCGCGGATCAAGGACTGGCTGAAGCTGATGGGCATGGAGCCGTCCGGCGGCGCATTCATGGCGTACGCGCCGCCGTTTACGCGCCAGCAGTGGCTGAACCGCTTCGCCTTCATGGAGTCGGCCGGCGACCGCTGGTGGCCGGTGGCGGCCGGCGTGTACGGTATCGAGGCGGTCAAGAAGGTGCGCGGCATGCGCCTGATCACGCCGAGCTGGAACAAGGCCAAGGCCAGCAAGGGGCTGGTGGTGGCCGGGCCCGACCGGCGCCATTCGTCCCATCCGCCTTCCGACGAATCTTGAGAGCCTGTTATTAGCCTGATCTCAACCCGGAGGGTCACGCCCAGCGCATCGTCTGCGGCGTTGCGGCGCTTGGCCAATGAATGACATCGACCTGCGCGACCGCGCCTTGCAGCCAGCACCCTGGGCGCTTGGCGCGGTTCGTGAGCAGGTTCATAACAGGCTCTAAATGAAAGACAATGTGGTCGAACTGTTTACCGATGGCGCCTGCAAGGGCAACCCCGGCCCCGGCGGCTGGGGGGTGCTGATACGCTACAAGGGGCACGAGAAGGAGTTGTTTGGCGGCGAGCCGGATACCACCAACAACCGCATGGAGTTGTTGGCGGTGATCGAAGGACTGGCGGCGCTGACCAGGCGCTGCGAGGTGGTGGTATACACCGACTCGCAGTACGTGCAGAAGGGTATTTCCGAGTGGATCCACGGCTGGAAGGTGCGAGGCTGGAAGACGGCCGCCAAGCAGCCGGTGAAGAACGCCGACCTGTGGCAGCGCCTGGACGCCGAGCGCGACCGTCACCAGGTGCGCTTCGAGTGGGTGAAGGGTCATGCCGGCCACGAATTCAACGAACGGGCCGACGAGCTCGCCAACCGCGGCGTGGAGTGCGCGCGCGGCTAAGCCCGTTAGCAAAGCTTCGCCGAGTTGCTGCGAAGCTAAAACCCTTGGCGCTGTTGTGCTGCCCTGCCGTACTACCTGTACTGTCTGCGGCAGCACGACGAGCATAGCCGCTTCGCTGATTCTTGTTAGCGACTCTTAAAAGCCGTGGCTGAGCGCGGCGGCGACGCATCATCATCCGGACGGCAGCGGCTACGGCCAAGCTGCCTCAGCTAAAGAGCAGCATGAGACAGATTGGCGCTTTCTGTTCACTTCACGGGAGTGTAAAGTCTGTTTCCTGTTGTGGATGTGATTGAAAATCAATAGTTTGCGACATTTCTATGGGAGGGTTGGGCGAGATCTCATGAGAAAATGTAAAGCTAAAGCGCTAGTGCGAAGATCGGTTGACACTTTCGCTTAAGGTGTGGAGTCCCTGCTTTCCCTCTATGTGGTCCTGGGGCTTACACAACAAGGTCTGCATCAAGTGATGTCATGAAAAGTCAGGTCTATGTCTGAGTGTGAACCGGAGAGGTGACTGTCACGACAAGACGGGAACAAAGAGATAGGTCACTTATGACCCAGTCGGCGGCTCAAAAATTGCTAGCTCTTCTTTGACTTGTTTCAGTAGTTGTTCGACTGACTGAATGGGGGGCATCTGGGAGTAAGTCAATATAAGGAGCGTTAAGGCGTGCACCTCCAAAACTTCACTTAGCTCTTCGATCTTCCCTAATGTTGGACTTTTCAAGCCGCGCTCAAGTGAGCTCAGGTAAGTCCGACTCGACACATCGGCGAAATCCTCTTGAGAGAGATTTCGCGCCTTTCGAACAGTTCGTAGCGCCTTAGCAAAGGCTTCATTCAGCTCCATACGTCCCCCAAAAGAGGGATATATCGCCATGTTGACCACTATAGTGCTACAATCTATAGTGTTCATTTTCATTGTTCTTGCGTAAGACCTCCTTTCCCAATTGGTTGTACTGATTACTCACTAGCTATGATGCTCAAGAGAAAGACATCCTCAGCAGGAAACCACGGGCATATAATCGCTTGATTATGTGTAGCGGGTAATTCGTAAACAGCTATTCCTTAAATGGGTTGTACTTGTGATTATTAGTGATAATCAACACTTGGATCGGGTTGCTAGCTCTCATCTAAGCACGGGGAAGCATGCCTGGCATTTCATCGAGCTGACCGCCAGCAACTATTTGTTCCTTCGTGCTGTTCCAAAAAAACAAGAAGACGGCACCGTGCTTACCCATTGGTACCTCTTTGATGATGTTGCAATCGATGAAACTTTCTCTGGAGCACTTGCCGGAGGTAGAACTTGGATGCTGGAGCGAAGTAGCCAAAGTCCTGATACTTGTCAGTTCACTATTACGCCGTTCAATAAATAGTGCTGCGATGGAAGTGCCAGAAAGGCTTCTTCTATGTTTACCTATTATGTCTCGTCTGGACAGTCCCTAGAACCATGGACACTTCCCACCCTCATACTGGGGTCCATTCAAAAACCTCGGGGCTGACTCGCCCCAAGTGGCCGCTTCTCGGCTATAGCGGATGAACCGACAGGGTGACCCAGACGTCCGCTACCGGCCCAGACTGTGTAAAAACGCCAGACCAGGTAGGATATCGGCATCGTCCCAGCCTGGTTGGGTGCTATGAAACGAT